>DAOTUO010000177.1:0-22845 GCA_034436595.1 Anaerolineae bacterium
GGCTGGGGGGATAGGGGCTGGGTTTGTTATTTTATTGCCATATTATTTTTTAGTTTCTCGGCTACTGGGATGCCACGCCAACAAAAAAGTATAGGGCTGTTTGCCCGATGCCAACGATTCATCAACTGGTTCTTGATATTTCACCATGCCAAATTCTTTGATGAGTGTTTCGAGCCGTTGATAAAATTCATCGGCACGGTCTGGTGTGAGATAGATTGCCCCTTGTAGTAATTTGAGCCGACGATGAGGCGGGGCATTTTCGCCAAAATCAATCACCCCCGCTTTGAGACTTTCACGCATGTCATTACGTAAACTACCATATAAACCAGAGAGGATGACCTCTAGCCGTTCTTCAAATTCGCTATTGCCAGGGGCTAATAAGCCGTCTGCCAACCGGTAGAGATGGGCAGTGGCGACATAATGTTTTTCGACAATGCCAGAGACGATGCGGGTAAAGACCATCTTAATGAGGTTGTGCTTTTCGAGCAAATTAAAATGATAGTAGAGCTTGGTCGGTGGCTTATCAATTTTTTCTGCCACTTGTTTAACGGTTCTGGGCGCACTCAGAAATTCGATAATATTAAGGCGTAGCGGGTCTGCTACTACTTTAAGTGTTTCGAGGTCATTGATGATAAATTCATCTGCGGGTGTAAAAAGTGTTGTTTCCTCTGTCATGGGCAATTCCGTTTGAAAATATTGAAATGTTCAAATAACGATACCAATTATAACATGGCTAGGGGTGTTATGGGGTAGATAGAATTTTGAGATAGACAAAAATCCCCCAAATTTGAGGGTATCCCATGCCAATCTGCCTAGTAATAGACTAAAATGAAGGTATATAACCGAATAATCCAAGAGGAAAAAATCACCATGTCATCTCAATGGTGGGGAACACGTAGTAATGTCTCTCCCAGATTACGCCTAGAGGTTGAGGCGATGCGAACAACCTTTGGCGATACCTTTAAGCTTGTTGTGCCACAAACCGAACCCCTCTATTGGCAGGGATTGGTTGAGGTCAATTTGCAGGGGATTAATCAGCAAGAGCATTTGCTCAAGATTTTATATCCACGCGATTATCCCAATCGTCCCGCAGAAGCATATATCCTCAAGCCACGCCTCTTTAGCGAAAAACATCAATATGAGGATGGTCAACTGTGCCTATTTAACCCCAAAGACGGCGAACAATATGGCTGGAATCCCGCCCGTTCTACCGCCGTCACGGTGACTGCGTGGGCAATTCAGTGGGTGTATGCTTACTACACATGGCGCAAAATAGGCGAATGGCCTGGGATTGAGGAGCGCGTAGACCCCAATACCCCTTTGCCACCCCGTAATCGGAATCGTTAGGGATTATAGAATATGTTTATCAAAAAATTATTACCCAATCGGGGTGTTATCCCTAATTTGGTCATCGCCCAACGGGTGGTGGAGAAGATGGTGCAGGCGGCAAATCATTATGTTGAGGACGAAACAGGTGAGGCGCTCATCGGCTTGGTGGTCAATGGCGATAATACCAATGGTGTGCCAACGATTTATGTCCTAGAGACCATCGCCCCAGACGAAAGTGCTGTCCGTGAGGAAGCGGTATTCAAACAAGGTGATGAACGCCAAGATGAACTCATCTGGTGGTATTATCAAAATTGGAATCATCAACGTGAGAAAAAAGGCGGTATTTTTGGCAGTGGGGTCAAACCTAAATGGGATGTGCCACTGCGTCATCTGGGCGATTGGCATCGGCAACCCGGATTCATGATTGCCCCTAGTGGTGGCGATTTGATGACCGCGCTCGATATGTTGGCAGATGAAGAATCTGATTTCGATTTTTTACTTGCGCCCATCGTCACGCTAGACCATCCCGCGACCACCAGTGGCGGAGAGGGCTATGTTAATTATCTCACGATTCCTAGTGGGGCTTATGGCGACCTCACACGGATTGATTTTTGGTATATCACCCCAAAAACCCGCGCCTTTGTGCCGATTGTCCCCACCATCTACCCCGATTCACAATTGCCAGAATTGGTGCAAGCCCCATGGCACCTAACGCATGATGCGCGTATTTCATCGGAATTGGCAGCGCTCAAAGCCAATAATGTATTCACCTCGATTATTAGTTGGGATGTGGATGATAAACTGCCACTCGAAATTTGTTTTTTGGTGGCACAACAAGGCTCTGACCATGTACTCATTTTGGTCACACAGCATGATTATCCCAAGACAAAACCCATCGCCTATCGTGCGCCATTTATCAAACTCGGCGCGGATGAGGTGATATATGATGTTTTTGGGCGCATGTGGAAACAGGCAAAAAAAGTAACCGACCCCCAAAATTGGGTGTGGTCTGAGGATAACACCTTAGCCGATTATTTGCTCGCCATCGAAGCCGATAGCAAAAAGGATAGTTAGCATGTGGGATAGAGTGGAACGACTGATTGGCAAAGAGAATTTAGCCCTGCTTGCCAAAAAACGGGTGGGTGTGGTTGGATTGGGGTCTGGTGGCGGATTTGTGGCGCAAAGCCTTGCGATGAGTGGTGTGGAGAATTTTGTCTTGATTGACGATGACATACTAGAAGCCACTAATATCGTCCGCCATGTGGCAGATAATCGGTATTTGGGACAACCCAAAGCCGATGTGGTGGCAGACCTTATCCGTCAACGTAACCCCAAAGCCGAAATTAGTACGCGGGTGGGGCGCATTGAACAGCACATGGATGCCCTCGATGATTTGGATTTGCTCATTGTGGGGGTAGATGGCGAACAGGTCAAATACATCATCAATGAGGCATGTTTGGAGCGTGACCTTGTGGCGATTTATGCAGGTGTCTATGAACGTGGTGAAGGTGGGGATGTGGTGATTATCTATCCCTATGATGGTCCGTGTTATGCCTGTTGGTCGGCGGCGGTACGCGAAGAAGTGCAACTCACCAATGAGGTGGGCGAATTGGATTATGGCATGATTGGTCCAGAAGGCACACTCGAAGCAGAACCCGCATTGTGGTTGCATGTCGTGCGGGTAGCCCTCACCCAAACCGATTTTGCGCTCAAATTTTTGCTCAAAGAGACCGACCAATATTCGCCATTGCCCACCAATACCGTGATTTTAGCCAATAATGCCATCGAAATTATCGCAGGGGAATTTACCCCGCCACATTCTGCCCTGTGGGTGCAAATTGACCGTGACCCACATTGCTTGGTCTGTGGCGACCAAATGCAAACCAATATGACCGATAGCCAAACATTTCATGCGGTTTCATTACAAGACTTAGCAGATGAAACGGGCATTTCGGTGGATGCTGATATATAATGAAACAAAGTTTTTTTGTTCAAGAGGGATAACATGCCATGCGACGGATTGGATTAGTTATAGGGGCGCTTTTGGTGATTGCGGTGTCTATTGTGCAATCTGCGCCACAATCACAGGCAAATTTATTTGAATTATTTATCTCACAAGCCCGTGCAGATTTGGAACTTGTGGCAGACCAAGCGATTGGCGTGGGGGTGCGTCCACCCAACTGGACATTTAATTTTGAATGGGCATCAGAGACGGCTGTCGTGGATTTGTGGTTTGATAACGAAAGCCTCGCAGAGACCATTTTTGGGGTGGGCGTGCGTCCGCCAGCGTGGTTTGGGGCAACCACCAACGATATTCAATTGTTGGCGCGGAATATTCGCCACGACCTAGAACTTGCCGCCGATGAGGTCTTTGGGATTCGTACCCGTCCAGATAATTGGTTTGGGTCTGCGCCGATTTATCGGTGTGACCGAACTGTCCAAAATACCATTCGCATTTTGTCGAATATCTATAACACCCAAGATAGTGTCTCGCTCACATTATTTAATTATTGTGATGAATTGCAAAATGCGCTGGTGAATGATTTAATTACCACCGTCTATAATGCCCCAACGCAAGGGGTGATTGCCGATGTCGGTGTCACAGACCAAACCCTTTCGGTGCGGGGCGATTTGGAGCGATTTGCCAATGAATTGTTTGGGGTGAATGTGCGCCCACCGGGGTGGCGCTGGTCGGTGGGGATGGATGGCACATCGCCAACCCTCGCTATTGATATTAACGCCGATATTGAATTATTGCTGGCAGAAAAATTGCCAGTCGCCCAACGCCCTACCTTGCTACCCGGGTTGACGGCATCGCCAAGCATCACCTTACGTAATTTGCGCTATAACCTCGAAAGTATCACCACCACCATTCTTGGGCGTGCTGTTCGCCCCAATGGTTGGCAGGGGATAAATCCTGTAGAACGATGTGAACCGCTCACACAGGGGCTTATCTTCATCGCCCAACGCAATTATGCTTTTGTGGTGGATGAAACACTGGGTACTTCGCCCGATTTTTGTGACCTCATCGCCTTCACCGCCAATAGTGTAGTCGAAAATCCCCCACCCGTAGACGAAGAAGCGGTACAGGCACAAGATAGCCGTTTTATGGCAGAATCGCGTAATTCATTTGCGTATTTGGATGTTGGTACCCGCCAATATATGGGCATTATGCCGTCTGGGACGGTGTTTCGGGCATGGTATCGCAATTATGGTGAATCGAACATGATGTTTGTGAGTGGTGACGATTTTGCCCTCTATGTTGACCGCCGTTGGACTTCTATGGAAATTGAGGTCTATCGTACCTTGCCCACCCTAAACGGGCGCATACCACTGACATTTTGCGATGCTGGTTGGTGTAATGGTCCGGGACCAACACCCACCCCAACGACCAGTGGTCCGTTATTGGCATTGTATCAGGGGACGGATGTGCCATCGGTTAGTAGCGCACAACCCACTTTGCAGGCGGGGAGCAAATCACAGGTATCGTGGAATTATATCCGTGTTACCTATCTGCTAGACCGTCCAGAAGCAGGTGTGGCACAAGTTGGGCTAGAAATTTGTGCAGAGCCACAACAAATCAATTGTGAGCCAGTGTTGTCGGTATTTGACAGTAACTTGGGCGTGGCAAAGCCAGTACTATCTACCTTTAACGGACTCAATGTATACGAATTTACGTATGGATATACATCGAACTTGCGAATTGAGGGGGCGACTCGTTTTTCACCTGATGTTTGGATTAGTGACCCCACCATCCGATGATGGGTGCGCCTAATAGATGGTCTAAGCTGTGGGCATGACAGATTGGTCATGTCCCTAATATCCCTCTCTGATGTGTAGGGGTGAACTATCGCGTCCCATGCTAGGTTGATAGGATGGCTATCATGCTCGAAAAACTAAAACAATATCAATCGTATGCGTTGCCGTTGGCGCTGATTATCATCGGTGGTGTCATTCTATTGGCACAAATCGCAGGTGTGAGATGGCTCGATTTTACGTGGGCATTTTTTATTATTTTGCCCGGTTTGGCGCTCTTGCATATCGCCGTTCAGACCAAATCACAGCAATATGCACGGCTCATTTTTCCCGCCATTGTGGTCATCCTCACGGGGGTGATTTTGCTCTATCAGACATTCACCAATCATTGGCGGTCATGGACATTTTTGTGGGCGCTATATGTGGTGTTTTTTGGGGTGGGATTGCAAGCCTATGGCAGACGTACCCAAAATAAAAATGATGTGGCGATGGGACGTAATTTAATTTTGGGTGGCACCGCAACATTTTTCTTCTTGTGGATGTTGTTTGAATTGGTTATATTCTCTGCAACCTTTGGCGCTGTCATTGGGTATGTGTTGCCTGCTGTTTTTATTGGGGCAGGTGGACTCATTTTGAGCAATCATTATCGGGTATATCTCATTGATGCACGCCAAAAACTGAGCGAATTACCCAAAAATGAAACAAAAGGCGCTCATTCTGCGTATAGTTCTAAAGAAATCGTTATCGGTTCTGTTGGGGAGACTAATTTCTCCAGATTTACGCCCAAATCTACCCATGTAGAAGAAGCAATAGTAAATATTCCAGAAATAAAACCCATCCGTTTGGATGATAGTATCTCTGATAAAATAGACCCCGAATTACAACGGAAAATAGATGCGGCACTCAATGATGAAGATGTGGCATCATCGAATAATCAATAAGGGTAGGTGAATGGGTATGGCGTTTGAGATTGGTTCACAAGTAGGTGCATATCAAATTTTGGAGCGAATTGGTTCTGGTGGCATGGCAACGGTGTATAAAGCCAAACAACCCCGCCTAGAGCGTGATGTTGCCATTAAGGTGATGCACCAAAATATCTCACAAGACCCCAATTTTTTGTCGCGGTTTGAGCGTGAAGCGCGTATTGTCGCCAGCCTAGACCATCCTAATATTGTCCCCATTTATGATTATGATGAGTATAGTGGGCAACCTTATTTGGTCATGAAATATGTGCGTGGCAATACACTCAAAGATGTGTTGCGGGCAGAGCCGATTTCGGTTGAAGATGCGTTGCGTGTCCTCTCTACAGTGGGGCAGGCGCTAGACTTTGCCCATCGGCGCGGAGTGTTACACCGCGATATTAAACCGAGTAATATCATCATTGATGAACGTGGTGAAGCCTTTCTGATGGATTTTGGTCTGGCGCGGATTGTTCAGTCTGGCGAGAGTACCATGTCTGCCGATGTCATGCTTGGGACACCGCACTATATATCGCCAGAACAAGCACAAGGCAACAAAGACCTCGATGCGCGGACGGATGTCTATTCGCTCGGCATTGTCTTGTATGAAATGGTCACGGGGCGCGTGCCATTTGTTGGGGATACATCCTATGCCATTATCCACGCCCAAATCACAGAGACCCCGCCGCCCCCGCGCCAAATTAACCCGACTATATCGCCTGCGGTAGAAGAAGTTATATTGACTGCACTGGCAAAAAATCGTGAAGAACGCTATGACACCCCCATTATGCTGGTGAATGCCTTCCGTGAGGCGTTAAATGGCGGAGAACCTGCGCCAAGATTCACCCAAGCCACCGATTCATCGAAAAAAGCCACCCCGCCAAGAGCGCGTATTCAACCACCTATACCGCCCGTCCCACCCCCCGCACCAGAACCCAGAATCCGTGTGACGAAAAATAAATCGGATGGATTAAATGATGTGCGGAGCGAATTGCGCCAAGCAGGGACAGAAATTCGCAATGCCATGCTCACTGCCAGAGAAGAAATTAAAAAGGCAGTGGGTGAAGTGAAGAAAAATTCCGATTCATGGAATAGTAATAGCAGTCGGGGCAATAATTGGGGCAACGGCGGAAATAATAACAGGGGTGCCTTTAATTGGCAACCGGGTGCAAAATGGCAAACCGCGCCAGACGGTTCTAAGGGCTTTTTTACCGATAAGGAGATAAAGCGCATGGAAAAAGGGATGACTCAAGAAGAAATCATCCGCAAACGGATTGAGAAGAAACTAGAGGAACGTCAGGGACTCATGATTCATGGGGCGGCGTTTGTTCTGGTGAATACCATGCTGTTTATAATTTGGCTCTTTACCAGTATTGGCGAGGGCGATTTTAATTCCCCATGGTTTATATTCCCGCTATTTGGGTGGGGCATTGGCATGTTTGCCCATTTTATGGAGTATAACAGCCAATATGGGCGCGGGCGCGACAAACGCGAGGCATTGATTGCCCGTGAGATTGAGCGAGAACGCTCGCGCATGTATGGGATGGAATCTGAAAAATCGAAGAACGATTTTGTGGATAATCGCGGTATTCGCCTCACAGAAGACGGAGAACTCTCTGAGAGTTTTATTCAGCAACTCGAAGAGGATGAGTATAACGGACGGCGCAGAAATCGGTAGAATCACTACTATTCAATAAGGAATTGAGAGCGATGGCAAAAGAACTCACACTAGAAGAAACGGTGCGTCGGCGCATTGAGAAAAAGGTCAAAGAACGCTCTGACCTTCTTGTTCATGCCTCCGCATTTGTGGCGGCGAATATTGGGATTTGGGTATTTTGGCTATTTTTGAATATGTCTTTTCTATTTCCCCTCATCATCACATTTGGCTGGGCAATCGGTTTAATTGCACATTATCTCGACTATAGCGGTAAATATGGGACCGTGTATGAAAGACGTGAGGCGCTGATTGCCCGTGAAATCGAAAAAGAACGCGCCCGTAGCTATGGTGACATACCAGAAAAAGCCAAAAATGACTTTTATGAGAATGGCGATAGTCTGCTCACAGAAGATGGCGAACTCTCTGACAGTTTTATTCAAGAATTAGAAGAAAACGATACTACTACAGGGCGAAGAAATCGGTAATAACTAGAGGAGCGGGGCATCATGGAATTTATACCCATTGTCATCATCCTGCTTGTCATTGTGGCGGCAGGAATATTGTTTTTGAAAATCAAGAACAAATCTGCCACTGCCCCAAAAGCCCATAGATTACCGCATGACCATGAAACGGTGTATGAGATGCCCCAAATTCGCATGACTGATGAGGGCGAATTAACCGAGAGTTTTATTGTGCAGATGAAAACACTCAAAAAATATCGTGATGAATTGGTAAATGATGAGAAGCAAGAGTAGGATGATATGTCCCAAGATATAACCATTGGTCAATATGATATTTTAGAGAAAATTGGTGTGGGGGGCATGGCAACCGTCTATCGGGCGCATCAGCGTAAATTAGATAGGTCGGTGGCGGTCAAGATTATGCACCAGACCATCTCCCAAGATGAAAATTTTTTGGCACGATTTGAGCGTGAAGCGCGGATTATTGCCAAACTTGACCATCCCTATATTGTCCCCATTTATGACTATGATATGTATGAGGGGCAACCCTATTTGGTCATGAAATATGTGGATGGACACACCCTTAAGGCAATTTTGCGACAAGGACCTGTCCCACCGCGTGAGGTATTACGGATTTTGGAGCGGGTGGGGTCTGCGCTGGAATATGCCCACCAACAAGGTATTTTGCACCGCGATATTAAGCCGAGTAATATTATGATGGATACGCGGGGCGAAGTTTATCTGATGGATTTTGGCTTGGCACGCGCCTCGCAATCGGGCGAGAGTACCATGTCTGCCGATGTGATGCTTGGGACACCCCATTATATTTCGCCAGAACAAGCACAGGGCAATAAAGACCTCGATAGTCGTACCGATGTGTATTCGCTTGGTGTGGTGCTATACGAATTGGTCACTGGGCGCGTGCCGTTTATGGGCGATACATCGTATGGTATCATCCACGCCCAAATTACAGAAAAACCACCTGCCCCACGCGATATTAATCCCAATATACCCCCATCTGTCGAATCAGTGCTTTTTAAGGCACTTGACAAAAATCGAGATAGACGCTATGCCACACCGATGGCATTGGTGAATGCGTATCGAGAGGCGATTGAGGGTGCGAGTGAATTTTCGCCTATCATACAAATCGCCCCAAAAGAGCAAACACCTGCTGATATGCAACCTAACGTGTTTGTAGAACGTCTTGATAAGGTTATTGAAACATGGGCAGAAGAAAGCCAAATCCATGACCTAAAATCGAATGATAAAGGCAAAAAATCGTGGGAAGCCAGCGTCAATTTTAATTCACGACCTGTTATTCATATCACCTCAAAAGAGGGTAAGGTAGATATAGATACCGTTAAAACGGATGAAGACGCTGAGGATGCTGTGTATAAAGATGACCCGAATATGACCACAGAACAAAACCTGCGAGTGCGAGTAGAGCGCAAAATACGCGCCCGTAGCAAAGCACAGGGTGAGTTGTTTATGCACGCGCTCATTTATTTGGGTGTCAATCATTTTATATTCAATTGGACATGGTTTATTGCCCTATTTTGGGGGTTTGGGTTATTTGGACAGTTTATGGAATATATGGCAAATTATGGGTTCATTGCGATGTTGCGTGAACGCCAAATTGACCGTGAGGTGGCACGTGAGCGCAAACGCTTATATGGCTATGATAGCGGTGTTTATGCAGAGAAGGCGAAAAATTACGAAGAAAATATTCCCATCCGTTTGACAGATGATGGCGAATTAACCCCTTCTATTATAGACGAAATTTCTAGCCCGTCTACGCGAAAAAAGTCCTAATGACGAATGTTAAAAATTGATATATGCTTACATTATGAAGAGGTGTAAATATGTCCATACCAACAACTATCGGTGGATATAAAATCATCGGTCAAATTGGTTCTGGCGGTATGGCAACGGTGTACGAGGCACGTCAAGAAAAATTAGACCGTCGCGTTGCCATAAAATGGATGCACGCCAGTTTTGTTCATGACCGTCAATTTATCGGGCGCTTTGAGCGTGAAGCCCGTATTGTGGCACGCCTAGACCATCCCAATATCGTCCCCATTTATGATACCGATACCCAAGAGGGTAGACCATATCTGGTGATGAAACTGCTTGATGGGCAAACCCTCAAAGACCACATGACCGAATCGCCACTTGTACTCAACGAAATTTTGAGTGTGATGGGGACGGTGGCATCGGCACTCGATTATGCCCATGTACAAGGTATTCTCCATCGTGACCTAAAACCCTCTAATATCCTCATAGATTTAAATGGGGCGGCATATCTCACCGACTTTGGGTTGGCACGAATGACACATCAGGGCGAAAGTACCCTGTCTGCCGATTCGATGCTAGGCACACCGCACTACATCTCTCCAGAACAAGCTGTCGGTGGTGATTTAGATGGTCGCACCGATGTTTATTCATTTGGGGTGCTACTGTATGAATTGTTGGTGGGGCGCTTACCCTTCACGGGTGAGACTCCCTATGCAATTGTACATAAGCACATTTATGCGTTGCCACCAGCGCCATCTGCGTTGAATCCACAAATCCCACCACCCGTTGAGCGTGTGTTGCTTAAGGCACTTGCAAAAAGTCCGCCAGACCGCTATCCTACCGCCACCGCACTCATGGCAGATTTGCAAAAAGCCCTTCAAATGGGTGATGTGGATGAATTGGATGCGGAGCGCGTCAGTCGTGCCGAACAATTAGCGGATGTTGTTCCTATGAATACACCGGGTGGCGGTAAGTATGAGCGCATATCGGTGATAAATGGGCGTAAGGTGGTAGATATTCCTTATGTACCGTTAGAAATGGTTGTCAAGCCCCCCAATTTATCTTGGCAGGGATGGATTCAACTTTTTATTGAGCGCCTCAAATTGGCGATAGAAGATATTCGGGGGCAATTGGGCAATCGGGGTATCAAAGACCGTGTGCAAACGGTGGCGACAGAATGGTCAGATTCCATTCGCCACGTTACCGATGGCGCGATGGATATTCAGATTGGCGGGTTAACCATACCCACCAATGGACAGGCAACACCTAAACGGGCAAAGATACACGCTCCTGCCCCTGCCCAACGGCGCAATATTCGCATGTTAAATGAAGATTGGAGTGCCGATGAAGATTATGTCCGTCGGCGGGTGAAAAAGCGCCTTAACGATAGGCGTGATTTGCTTGGTCATAGCATTTTTTATCTGATAGTGTCGTTTGTGTTGGTGGTTGCGACACCCGCCATCCAACAGGCAATCGGGGCAATCTTAGCCTCGCCAGAGGTTATAGATGCGATTGGCATACAGACTGCCTATGCCCTAGCACCACTCGCCACAATTCCTATTGGCATTATTTTAGCGATAGGGTGGGGTGGTAGTGTATTAGCACACATCATGCGCGTATTTTATAGGACGGGTAGCCGTCAAGAAAATAAACGCAACCGTATTAACCAAGAGATGACCGAGTTACACGGTGATAATTGGCGACAAACTGTGACCGATGTTGAGTATCGCCCTATTCGGGAATGGGTACGCAGACGGTTTTCGCGCCGAATAAATTTTATCACACATGGTATCCAAGCACTTACTGGTAGCCTAAATGTATGGATACTCCTACCTGTTTTTGCTCAGTTGGTCACAAATTTTACCAATGACTCACGGTTTGCCCCGTTACCCACGCTGTTACTGGTGCTGATTTTGGGGAGTGTTTTTATTCATGGGGGCATCCTTGCCCTATCGGAAATGCTTGATAACGGGCATGAACGTGAAATTCAACGTGAGATTGCCAAAGAAAAGGCACGTTTAGGGGGAGATGGCTATAGAGATGGCTATAGTGAAAAAGCAAAAAATTCGTTATCTTCTATAGACAAGCCAAAGCGTTATGTGCATGATAATGATAATATAACGGATGACTTGCCAAAAATACGGCTCACAGAAGATGGAGAACTAACCGAAAGTACAGTCTTGCAATTTTCCGAAATACAAGACCTTGCGAATCGGGGAAACAGCGACTAAAATGGCACATTTGTTTCTTACTCACAAAGAGGTATAGTATGGAGAATAATCGTCTATTCAACGAAATAATACAAAACTATCGTGATAATCAATGGATACTCTCACAAGAACAAACCTTGTTTAGAGAAATTGAAAATGATTTAAAAAGCCCAGATACGATAGATAATGCGATATTGTGTTTAATCGTGGTATTTCCACGTATGTTTGAGTTACTCAGTAAAGATGTCAAATTATGGGGAAAACTGATTCGAGAGGCATTTAACAAAAGGGTATCGGCAGAAGAAGACTTTATATTCCCTAAAAGTGACGATATGAGCCTAAATGGGATATATGTTGTTCAATTGAGAGAAGCACCATCGCAGTTACCCACCAAAACACGGCGCAAGAAGCGCGAGCTAGTGCATCCGCACGCATTTTTCGAGATGTACTTATCTTTGCTCATGACAAAGTTCTATGAAGGTAAAATAAATATCACTCATGATATTATGATGGACATGATAACGTTAGCTCGCTCTGTAAATGACCCCTATCTCGCTAATAAAACTTATCAGACAATTGCGTATATCTATAATACCCGTGCAGAATATGTGCAAGCACGTAATTTTGCAGAAAAAGCATGGGATTATTGGGCTACCGTCACCAGCCCGCTAGAAAGTTTTCTCACCGCATACGCCCTCACTGTGGCTTATGAAGGTTTGGGAGATGAAGCCCTTACCAATCAATGGGCGCAAACAACACAGCATACAGAGGATGCAGAAAATATTCACGGACACCGCGAAATTTTACTGCACCTAAAATCACGGTTTTAAGCTATGTTATACCGATTTTTCTGAAGAGAGTGGGGTCTCTTCCTCTCACGATTGCCACGACCCTGTTCACAGATAGACTTGCTTAACCCAAGTTGTTAATTCGTGTTGCGATAAAAATCCCCTTGCTCCCCCGACATCACCAATTTTATACGAGGCAAATGTTGTTGCCATTTTTATACTGGTATAAGGGTCTTTGGTGTGGCTATAGCCATGTACAAAGGCAGAAAATAAGGCATCACCCGCCCCAATCGTATTGACCACAGGACGGGTATATACGGCAGGGATACGCTCTATAAAATTATCGTCATGTAGCGCAAGTAATGCGCCTTCTGTACCCAACCCAATCACCACAATCGGCGTGCCGTATGTCTCGTAGACCAATTTTGCCCATGCTTCTGGCGACATTGGCAACCTTTCGTGGCTCTGAAAGAGAATAGTGGCATGAGCCATATAATCGGTGTTATAGGCATCGTCAATTTGGCTAATCGTATGCACATCGGTGGCGATTAGCACGCCTTTGGCTTTGGCGAGCGATAACATGGGGCGGGTGTAGTTGATATTACAGATGACCGCCAAATCACTTTTGGCGAGGACATGCTCCGCGATTGCCAGAGGATAGATGTTGTCTTGAATATCTTTTAGGTCGGCAAAAATAGCCCGTTTGCCTGTTTGGTCGTATAAAATCACCGATTGCGCGGTGGCATCGAGCAGGGCGTGAACATATTTATCGTCAATTTTCGACTGTTTTAATTCTGCCCGCACAAGAATTTCGGTGGCATCCTTGCCGATGAGCGATAGCAGGTGGGCATCATCCCCCAATATGGTGAGCGCAACCGATACGTTATATCCCACACCCGATACACTGCTATTTATTCCAAAGAAGGGGTATTGCACGGGGTTATATTCGATAGGAAAACCCTCTACCTTGAGTGTTGTTTCGATATTGATGTGTCCCGCGACCAAAATTTGTGCCATAGCATCACCTCTATATAGTCGTTATAATGTCCCAAATGAACCTTTCTATTGTAAGGATATTGTGGGTGAGTCGTAAACTGTCTTTTGTGCAATTGAGCCTTTTATGCGCGGTCATGCTGTTTGGGGCATGGGTACTCATTCATGGTATGGGTGGGTTATCTATGTGGATAGATGAGGCGTGGTCGTTGGAATTTGCATCGCCAGACACGATTAGCGGGGTTATCCAAAAATCGGCTGATGAAGATGTGCATCCTCCACTCCCCTATATCATTTATCACCTATTTCACCCCGTTTTTGGTGAGCATCCCTTTGGATTACGGGTGGTGGGGTGGTTTGCAACGATTTTATCTGCTTCCATTGTGGTGCAGATGGGGCGCGAGATTCATAGCTGGCGGGTGGGACTCATCGGCGGGATATTGCTGATGACCTATCCGTTGGTGGTCGGGCATACCTTCCTCATTCGTCATTATAATTTATTGCTATTTTTTGCCACGCTTGCATCATGGGCATATTGGCGCTATTCACGCCAATGGAATTGGCGCTGGGGTGTGCTGTATTGGGTGAGTGGGGCATTGCTCATGTATACCATGTATTTGGGGGCATTTGTCCTGATTGCACATGGCATACACACCCTCATTTATCGTAGACGCGGATTGTTGTGGATGATTATCTCGGCGGGTGCGATGGTTGTTTTATTTGCCCCATGGTTGCCGATGTTTTTGGCGCAGGTGAATAGCCCTGTTTTGGGGGATAGTGGTTATCACTCGGCGTTACCCATCAACCAAGAGGGTCTGGGGATTATCCGCTATAACCTGTTTGGCAAATCGGAACTGCTGATTATGCTGTTGGCGATGGCGGGAATTGTTGGGTCATTTATGCCAAAACGTGCCCGTGACCTATTGCCATCTGACCAAACTGGCTTTTTGGCACTCATAGCCATCGTCCCTATTTTTGCACCCATATTTATTGATGCCACCCTCGATTTTGGGGTGTTATCGCACCGTCCGATGCTGGTGTGTGTGCCTGCGATTGTATTGCTTATCGGGCATGTGTTGTCGTCACTGCGGGCATGGCAATATGGCTTATTCACGCTGGCATTGGTGCTAAATAACCTTATGCCAAGCCTGATTCCCGCCACACCAGAACGGGGTCCTTGGTGGGAAATAACAGCATTTTTGAGCCAGCATGTCGCGCCATCGGATACGATGTTTTATGCCGCAGAAGATGACCTGTTTTTTTTCACATTGGAGCAACATGGCTTTTTGGCGGATTTGCCCTATCGTGCTTTTGAGTATTATCCATTCGATTTTGCCGAATTAGACCGCCAGACAGAGCGTGTGATGTGGCGTATCCAATTTTTTGAGGCGGATGGTCTATCGCCACAATTGCTCATACCTGCGGGATATGCCCCTGTCACGCCGATTTTGGATTTTGGCTTTTTTAGCACCGATAATATTCGCATTACGGGGTTTGCCCGTCCAGATGATTTTCCTCCATTGTATAACTTTGGCGACCAATTGGGGCTAATCTCGGTGGAATATCGGCAAATCAATCAGCAGATGCAGGTGTATTTGATGTGGCAGGCATTGGGACATATCCCCAATGATTATACAGTCACAACCTTTTTGCTCAAAGACGGGGTGTTGGTGGGGCAACACGATAGTTATCCACTGAACGGGTTAAATCCGACCACCCTATGGGATGCGGGGGCGTGGTACTATGATAGCCATGCCATATCCATCGAAAATTTGCCTGCGGGTGAGTATCAGTTGGGGATAGGGGTTTACACATGGTGGGATGTAAAAAATTTGCCCATCACGCCCTGTTTTGTGGACGTGTGCAATACGGTTATTGTGGATACCGTGACCATTAAATAAGTTGGTGTGGGGATTAGGGGTATAGCGTTATATGCCCAATATGAAGAGGTGAATAATCATGTCATATCTGATAGATGGGCATAATCTGATTGGGCAATTGCCCGATATGGCGTTAGATGACCCCGATGACGAGGCAAAATTGGTGCAACGGCTGATAGGGTGGGTGGCACGAACACGGCGGATGTGTGTGGTCGTATTTGATGCAGGCTTACCGGGTGGGACATCGCGCATGTCTACGAGTATGGTGCGGGTGGTATTTGCCAATCATACCTCTAGCGCCGATAAGGTCATCATTGACCGTATTTATAAAGAGAAACATCCCAAAAATTGGACGGTGGTCTCTTCTGATAATGGTGTGTTGGATATTGCCAAACGCCAAGGGATGCAAATGCTCAAATCTACCGAATTTGCCCGCCTATTAGAACGCCCTGTGCCTGTTCGCCCCGATATTGGCGAAGCGGTAGATGTGCGCCTATCGGATGCAGAGGTTAATGAGTGGCTCAAAATATTTGGTGATGAAAAATAACTTTCTCATGCCATTGGCTAGTCCGCCATGAGTGATGTTATAATGAGTAATGTGTATGGGCATTTTATCATGCCCGTGAATGAGGAAAAAGCGTATGTCAGCATGGATGATTTATGGTGCGACAGGGTATACAGGGCGATTATTGGTCGAGGAAGCGGTGGCGCGGGGGCATAATCCCATCATTGCGGGGCGTTCTGGACTCAAACTCAAAGCGATTGCAGACCAATATGGACTCGATTATGTGGTGTTCGATTTAATCCATCCATCCCATATTGCACAGCACTTGCATCATCATCAGATTACGGCGGTGTTGCATGTGGCGGGTCCGTTTGTGCATACCTCACAGCCGATGGTGACAGCGTGCCTGGAGTCTGGCACACATTATTTGGATATTACGGGCGAAATTAGTGTGTATGAGGCGTTATTCGCATTGGATGAGCAAGCCAAGCAAGCGGGTATCGCCATTTTACCGGGTGTCGGGTTTGATATTGTCCCCAGTGATTGCTTGTGCAAATATGTCTCTGCCCAATGCCCAGAGGCAACACAATTAGAGGTGGTCATTTCTGCGCTGAACATCACAGAGAATGATTTTGGTATGACAGCAGGCACACTCAAAAGTTTTGTAGAGATGTTGCCAACAGGGAGTAAAATTCGGCGTAATGGCAAACTTCAGCCGATAGAACTGGGTAGGCTCACCCGCGATGTCAAAATGCCACATGGCGATTTTTCTGCGATGGCGATTCCGTGGGGAGATGTGTCTACGGCATATCGCACCACAGGCATCCCGAATATTACCGCCTATATGGTCACAGCACCGAGCCAAATTAACGCGCTCAAAGTGATGGGCTATCCGTTGCAGTGGATGTTAAAAATAGACCCATTGCGTGGTTGGTTGGGTAGGCAAATAGACCGCCGTATTCCGGGTCCATCGGAACATACCCGCCAAACAGGGCGTACTTATATTTATGCCCATGCCCAAGCATCAGACAGATTTTTTGCCGAAGCATGGCTAGAATGTGTGGAGGGGTATCGGTTCACAGCCAGCGCGGGAATTTTGGCGGTGGAGCGCATACTCACGGGGAATTATATAGGGGCATTGACCCCTGCGGGGGCGTTTGGTGCAGATTTTGTCTTAGAAATTGATGGCACATATCGCTATGACGTGTTGCCAGAAATGAGGATATAAATAATATGAACAGACGTGGATTGA
Source organism: Anaerolineae bacterium (assembly GCA_034436595.1). Taxonomy (GTDB): domain Bacteria; phylum Chloroflexota; class Anaerolineae; order Aggregatilineales; family Phototrophicaceae. Next base: position 17,585 of record DAOTUO010000177.1, read on the forward strand.
TTCCGATTATTATATTGAACATCATTATTTCGGTGGCAGTTGGCTTTGGGGTATTAACCTTATTTGGCAATCGTGGTGGTGGGGCGACAAATCTGGAAGGGACACCAATGGAGCAGGGCGTGAGCCGATTGGTGACATTTGTGGTTGTGCATACTGCCACCCAAGACCCCAACGCCACCCCGATGGTGGTGTATCAAATTATCACAGCGACACCAGAAGGCAGTGGCGAGATTGCCAATGTGCCTGTGCAAGCGCGTGACGATACCCAAGTGGCATTGCCCCCTGCACCCACCATAGACCCCACTTTTGTCACTACACAAGGAAATATTAGTGTTGATGCGCCCTTGCCAGAGGGGTGTGTTCGTCACACGTTGGTCGAGGGCGAATTTCCGTCATCATTGGCTGTGACGTATGGTGTGAGCTTTTTGGAGATTATGGCGGTCAACAATATGACCGAAGACGATGCGCGGTTGTTGCGAATTGGGACGGTGTTAATTATCCCACTAGAAGGTTGCCCCAGAGACACATTCATCACGGCGCTTCCCACCAGCCTTACCACAGAAGACCTCACGCTTGCGGCACAAGCCACGCTCACCGCCACCTTTGCGCCAACCAGTGATGTGCCACCCACTATCACCGTCACGCCAACACTTACACTCGCGCCAACAGCATCGAATTCGCAATTGCAAGTCGAAATTGTAGAAGTGACTGGTGTGGGTGATATTACCCGTGAGCAAGTGGTCATTCGCAATAATGGCAACCTTGCCGATATTAGTGGCTGGACATTGAGCGATGGTCAGGGGAATATATTCACATTTCCCAACGATAGACGGTTGTTTAGCGGGGCAGGTGTGACGATTAATACCCGTGCAGGGTCAAATACCCCCGTATTATTTTTCTGGGGGCGCGATTTGCCCGCTTTTGAATCGGGCGATGTGGTTGTACTCAAAAATCGTGAAGGCGAAGTTGTCGCCAGTCTCAGATTGCCATAAAAATTTGCTGTAGGGGAACATTTCCCCTACGATGCTGGCTCTGTTTTATTCACGCCGATTTCGGTGGCATTCATGCCGTTGTTATCGGCGTTTGTGTTTACTTCACTGAGTTGTGTGTCTGCTTCATCGGCAGAGGCTTGCGGGTTTACCGATTTCTCTAATAACTCTATCAGGTCGGTGAGGGCGCGTGGATGAACTGGCTTCACCAATAGGCGATCTTGCGGATGCAATTCGCTCTCTAGGCTACGTGCCACCAGCATATTGGCAGTGGAGATAATCACAGGCACTTTATCGTAATTGGGTGAGGCACGAATCTTTTTATATAAATAATGCCCAGACACCTCTGGCAAATTCATATCTAAAATAATAATTGTTGGAATTTCGGCATCTAGGCGGTCTAATGCGACTTTACCATTGGTGATTTGCTCACATTCATAACCTATCATGCCGATTGTTAGCCGATAGATTTCGCCAATTTCTTTGTTGTCTTCAATAATGAGGGCTTTTTTGATTGTCATCCCTATTATACCTTCTTCATATTTGAAATATTCGCTTATTATAACCCATTTGTTGACTACGTAAAGATTTTGTGTCAAAATGTGATAAAACTCGTTTGTGAAAATGGGAGCAAAGAGGGATATGGCACTAGAACGTTGGCAATCTGAGATAGACCGTCAATTAGAAAAAATGATGGATGAGGGTGGGTTTAAGAACTTACCGGGCGAGGGTAAACCGTTGAATTTGGGCGATGAAAGTTATATCCCAGATGAGATGCGGATGGCATATCGCATTTTGGCACAAAACGATATGGCACCCGATTGGATATTGATGGGCAAGGATGTCGAACAATCTGCCCAAAAATTGCGGGGTAGCATTGCTATTCACCTGCGGATTTATCGTGAAGCACTCGCTCATGCCGAAAAAAGTGGGTCTGTTATCTATCGCCAAAATGCCGATGGTGTATTTGAAAGTGCAAAACGGTCATTGGCTGTTCTGGTCACAGAGCATAATAATATGGTGCTAAGTTTTAACCTCAAAGCACCAAAAGGGATTGCTCATCATGTCATGTTCAATTTGGAAAAAGAAATCGCCAAACAAAAATAGTTGGTTGCCCATTTGAGCTATTTTGTGATAAACTGTGAGACATCACCGACAAATTGAGGTTGAAATCCCACATGCCACAACAAGCCCTTTATCTCAAATGGCGACCAAGCGATTATGATGAACTTATTGGACAAGAACATATCACGCGCACACTCCGCAATTCATTAACTGCGGATAGGATTCGTCATGCCTATCTGTTTAGTGGACCGCGTGGGACAGGTAAAACAACCACTGCGCGCCTATTGGCAAAGGCAGTCAATTGCACCCATCCAAACCCAGCACATCGCCCCTGTAACGAATGTGGGATATGTATTGCTGTGAACGAGGGACGCTTTTTAGATTTGGTCGAAATAGATGCCGCCACCCATACAGGGGTGGATGATGTGCGCGATTTGCGCGATAAAATTGCCTTCCGCCCCAGTGAGGGACGGTATAAGGTCTATATCATAGACGAAGTGCATCGTTTTACGGGCAATGCGTTTGATGCCCTCCTCAAAACCCTAGAAGAACCCCCATACCATGCCATCTTTGTATTGGCGACCACGGAAATCGAAAAAGTGCCCGCCACGATAAAGAGTCGGTGCTTGCAATTTGAATTTCGGCGCGTGTCGCTCAGAGAAGTGGCAGACCGACTCGAAAAAATCGCCCTGTCAGAAGGACTCACCATAGACCGCGCCGCGTTGGAACTCATCGCTCGTCAGGGGACGGGTAGTGTGCGCGATAGCATTAGTTTGCTCGACCAAATTGTGAGTGACCCGCACGAAAATATCACGCTAGAGGTGGCACGGCGCATATTAGGCACAGCCGATATGGGCGCGGTGAAAGATGTGATAGAGGCACTTGCGCGGGAAGATGTGGCGCGGGGGTTGGGTGTTATTCATACCGCCATAGATACAGGCAGTGACCCTCGTCAGTTTGGGCAACAAATTGTGGAGCATCTCCGCGCCATTTTGCTCACCCAGACGGCGAGTTCAGACCTTGTAGAAGCCTCGCAGGAGGAAAAAATCTTTTATTTGGATGTGGCAGGGGCAATAGACCGCTACCGATTGCTCAAGATGGTACGGATTTTTAACGATGCTATCAACGACTATAAAGGTGGATGGCAACCACAACTCGCGCTGGAATTGGCATTGATAGAGAGTATCCGCCAACCCCAAGCCGAGCAGGTGATTGTTCAGCAAGTGATTCATCAACCCTCTGCGCCGATGCCACAAAAAGAGACTCTGCCACCGCCACCACCCGCAGAAGAATTGCCGAGTGGCTCACCGCCTGTTATTCCCAAGCAAAGAATCGCCCAAGAATGGGGAGAATTGCTCAAGGTATTGAACCGCATCAACAAAAATGCGCCTGCGGTACTCGAATATTATCGGGTGCAAAAGGTGGATGGCAATACCGTTTATTTGGCGACTGAAAGCCAACTCTATTTTGAGCGCCTGTATAATCAACCAGAAAAACTCGCTGTGATTGAGGTCGCCTTCAAAACCATGTATCAGCAACGGCTCAAAGTTCAAGTGGTGCTGGTGTCCGATATTCATCAACTTGACCACGAATTAGACCCCCAATTGAATGACCCGATCGCCCATGAAGCGATTGAACTAGGCGGACAAGTCGCAAAGGATTCCCCGAAAGTACGTAAAAAGGGGAAATCTAAAGATGAGTAGTCTCATGAACCAAGCCTCACGCAGACAATTATTAAAAGGATTAGCGGTTGGGGGGATCTCTATTGATTCCACAAGCCATTCATGCGCTCTATGAGGCGCTTGTGCGTTTTGATATGCCGTTGGTATTATGGAGTGCCGATGTAGGGGACTTTTCTTGCACACACGCTTACTGTCAGCAAGAATTGACCACACGGTTTAATGAATTGGCGGGCAATGGGGCGCTGTTATTGAAACATATTACCCCGCCGTCTGCCGAATTTGTAAATACACAGTTCGATACTTTGGATGAACTAGGGCTACAAAATGTGTTACTATCAGAAATGTTAACCGCACTCAATGAAGGAGATGAAGATAATGGGTAAGGGTAAGAAAAAAGGTGGATTTGGCGGTGGCGGAATGCCAGACCGTTCTTCGATGTTGCGTCAATTAGAGAAGATGCAAAAAGATATGGAACAAGCCCAAGCCGCACTCGAAACCGAGACACTAGAGGTTTCTGTGGGCGGTGGGGCGGTGACAGTGGTCATCACAGGGCATCAACGGGTGCAAGAAATTCGCCTCAATGCGAGTGCAATTGATACAACTGATGCCGAATGGGTCAACGATTTGCAAGATATGATGGTCGTGGCGGTGAATCAAGCTATTGAACAAAGCCAGACGATGGCGGCAGAACGCCTAGAAGGAATCACAGGCGGGCTTGGCGGGATGCCCGGTATGGGCGGGTTATTCGGATAAATTATGAGTAACGCGATTCCAGAGCCAGTTACAAAATTGGTAGAAGCATTTTCACGTTTACCGGGTGTTGGACCAAAAACAGCCTCGCGGCTCACGTATTTTTTGCTCCGCGCCCCAGAAGATATTTCGCTGTCACTATCGGATGCTCTGCGCGATTTGCGGACAAAAACGACTATGTGTAGCGTATGTTTTAATATCACAGTGGATAATCCCTGCCCAATTTGTGCCGATGATAAACGTGATTCGCACATATTAGCAGTGGTTGAAGAACCATTAGATGTGCTGGCTCTTGAGCGCACCGCCGCCTATAAAGGTAAATATCATGTGTTGCATGGGGCAATATCGCCTGTAAATGGCATTGGTCCCGATGACCTAAAGATTAGAGAATTGGTCAAACGGGTCGAAACTGATGGTGTTTTGGAGGTGATTATTGCCACGAATCCCGGATTAGAAGGTGATGCAACGGCGATGTATATTCAACGTGAGCTAATGGGGAAGGGCGCAAAAGTCACCCGTTTGGCGCGTGGATTGCCAGTTGGGGGTGATTTAGAATATGTGGATGCTGTGACATTGACCCGCGCCTTGCAGGGGCGCAACGAATTGTGAAGTTTTTTGCAAGTTGCCCTTGACGGGGGATATGCGGGGGTGGTATATTAGCTCTCGCTCAGACAAAAAAGCCCATGCAAACGGGAATAAGCCCGCAGAAAGATGGGAATTGACAGAGCGATGAAAGGTGCTATAGTAGGCACATGGAAAGATTAACAAAGCAATC
>DAOTUO010000178.1:0-3040 GCA_034436595.1 Anaerolineae bacterium
AAGCAGATGTGCTGATTACAGGGCATACGCATGTGCCGATGTTTGTCAAAGTGAAGCAAGGGTGTGTTGTTAACCCAGGGTCAATCTATACCTTCAAAAGTTCCCGCGTGACCTCGCATACCTACGGCGTGTTACGCCTGCCCACCTTGACCTTTGATGTGTACGATGTCAACGCAGAAGTGGTGCGCCCTGTGGCTTTTTAGCGGCAGGGCGCATCATATAATGATTGTGTGGGCGCAATATATTGCGCCTTTTTAGTTTAATTTAAGGAGTTTTTCTACTATGAGCGATATTCAACGCGAAAAAGAAGTGGCACATCAAAAAATTCGTGATTTGGTGGAAAAATTCCGCAATGATACTGATGCAAAAAAACACAATGAAGCACAAATATATAAAGATTATGTCCTGCCACTGTTTAGTGCATTAGGCTGGGATGTTAATAGCCGTGAAGTAACCATTGAAGAAACTATTGCAGGAAAACGTGCCGATTTTGGCTTTTATATCAAAACCCCTTCAAGAGGCTATTTACCTGTTTTTTACTTAGAGATAAAAAATAATCAACAGCCATTAACCGAAGAAAATAACCAACAAGCTACAAACTATGCCTATCTAAAAGGGATAACATGGGCAGTCTTAACAAATTTTGCCCAACTATCGGTGCATAATGCCGACTTCCCTAAAGAATTTTTTCACTTTTCTTATGAAAATTATGCCGATGTCGCCTTTGATGATTTATGGCTTTTGTCTAAAAGCGCCTTTGAAGCTGGCTTATTAGATAAAAAAGCTGAAGTTTATGGTGTAAAAGCCAAAAGAAAACCTGTTACAGAGAAATTATTTGACCAATTGGTTCAATGGCGTAAAGAACTATTTGAAGAATTTGGCAATTCGACACCATATACTCATGCCCAAATTGATAATGCTATTCAATTGCTATTTGACCGCCTCATTTTTATTCGCTCAATGGAAGATAGAAAAGTTGAAGCACAACCGCCTCAATTACTCCAGATTGCGAATCAGGCAACACCGCGACTTGGTTATAAGGTAAAAGATGAAAAGAGCGAAAAAAGATTCAATCAAGATTTACAGAGGCTCTTCAAAGATTTCCGCGAGAATTATAATTCAAATCTCTTTAAGCTATCGCTCGTAGATGAAATTGAGTTCAAAACAACCATTGCCCATATTATCAAAGGGCTTTATGGCAGTAATACAGATTTTGTTAAATATGATTTTGAAGTTATTAGCGCCGATATTCTAGGGGCTGTTTATGAGCAATATCTGAGTTTTAAGGCACAAGATCCTTCTGGAAAACATACCCTCAAAAGCATTAAGCGTAAATCACAAGGAATTTATTATACACCGCTTTTTATCGTCAAATATATTGTCCAACAAACATTAGGCGAAGCCCTCAAGCACCATCCAAACCCGCTTAAAATTCGGATATTAGACCCTGCATGTGGGAGTGGCTCATTTTTAATAGAAGCATTCGATTTCTTATATGACTATTTTAAGACGGCTATCCCCAATGAACAAGAACGCCGTCAGCATATTTTAACTGAGAATTTGTACGGGGTAGATTTGGATGAACAAGCAACTGAGGTTACACGCCTCAACTTGTTACTGAGGGCAAGTTATGAGCGTCACCGTCTGCCAGAATTACCTCATATAAAAGTAGGCAATAGCCTTGTAACAGACAATAAAGATATACCTGATAACTTTGACTGGCAATTTGCATTTAAAGATATTTTCGATGAAGGTGGATTTGATGTCATTATCGGCAATCCACCTTATGTTCGTCAAGAAACACTCGGTGATGATTTTAAGAATCATGTCAGAGATACTTATCCAGATGTCTATGCAGGTACAGCAGATTTATATGTGTATTTTATCCAGCGCGGGTTATCACTTCTCAAATCAGATGGATACTTGGGTTATATCTTGCCCAACAAGTGGCTTTGTGCTAATTATGGAAAACCTTTACGCAGATTTTTAGGCGGTTTCACTATCAATCAAATTATTGATTTTGGAACATCGCCTGTTTTTCCAAATGCAGATGTCAACGCCTGTTTGCTCTTTTTGCAAAATGCACCTGCTACTGAAGCCTTTTATGCAATAGACCCACAAGCCTTCATACGCTCATCAGATAATGAATTAAAAAGAAAAAATGAATATACCCATCAAGAAAAGCCCGCTACTCAAATTAGCAATCCAGAATTTATCTCTGCAAACCAATATCTTATCGAGAGAAGTTATTTGCGTTTGGATGGTTGGACATTAGCCAAAGATGATGCCCAGTTGCTATTTTCAAGGCTACTTTTGGTTGGCACACCATTGCGCGAAATCGCAAAAATTAAAATTCATTGGGGCATTAAAACAGGCTATGATAAAGCCTTTGTAATTGACAAGCAAACCCGTGATTTGCTCATTCGACAAGACCCTAATAGCGCGGAAATTATTAAACCCTACCTCACAGTAGATAAACGTAAAGAGTTGCGTTACGCGCCCCCAGTCACGCAAAAATTTATCATTTTCGCACGGCGTGGCATAGATATTACCAGTTATCCTGCTATTTTGGCTCATTTGGAACGATATAAAGATAAATTAATGCCCAAACCCGATACTTATGATAATAGCCAAGAATGGGGCGGACGTAAAAGTGGGACATATCAGTGGTATGAAATTCAAGATACAACAGCTTATTATCCCGAATTTGAAACCCCTAAAATTGTGTATCCAGAAGTTGGCAAGCGTGGGCAATTTACTTTAGATTTAGGTAATCATTATTTGAATGCCACGCTATTCATGATTAGTGGGTTATCACTAGATGATTATCATTATCTGTTGGGAATCTTCAATTCTACCCTATTCACACACATCTCGGCGCATGTGGTCTGTCGTGCATTAAGTGGGTCACTCCGTTGGAAAACCCAATATATGGAAAAAATGCCGATCCCTAACGCCACTAATGACCAAAGAACCAAGCTAATAGAACTGGTTAAAACACAATTGATACTTCATGCTGATTATGCCAAATTGCATAGCA
>DAOTUO010000179.1:0-2753 GCA_034436595.1 Anaerolineae bacterium
TTTCATCCACAAAAATCCCGCGCCATTTGGTGATAAGGGCGGTGGCATCGTGTACCCATTTATCGTTGGAGGTGGTCATAAACCGTGTCGGATGATTGGGGCAATGCAACATCAACGCCGTGGGGCAGGGTAACACCTCATATCCCGCATGGAGCAATTTGAGGCAGATGTCGCTATCTGACCCATAGAATAAAAAGTTGTCTTCATCGGCATAATCTACTTCTTTGAACGGCTCACGCAGATAAATCCCATGATTGAGCAACGGCTGATTAAACAGCGACAAGATTTTATATTCATGGGGCGGGTCTAATTCAATATCATGAAAATAAAACGGCACAGCGCCGATTTTTTTGCCCAATGCTTGTTGGTCAATGATAAAATCGAGTCCGTTTTGGATTGCACCCGCATGAAAAATGGTGTCATCGCTCATCATGAGGACATAGGGCGCTTGTGCCGACTTAAACACCAGATTCATAAAATATCCCCATGAACGGCGCTGAACTGGCTTGCCATCAAACTCGCCCCGATTGTGTTGGACAATCGTCACCACATCTTTTTGTGTCATGAGCCATTCTAGCGAGCCGTCATCGCTCCCGCCGTCCACCACCAAAATTTCGTGGGGAATATTTTTGGTCTCCTCACGGGCGCTCTCGATTGCTAATTTCAGAAATTCGAGCCGATTATATGCCCCCATCACAATGGAGACAAGCGGTTTTTGTGTCATGTTAGGTATCCTTTTATATCGGTTTATCCTGTATGAATCTGTTTAATGCCCTACGCCCCACCCCCAACCCATCCCCAAAAATTGGAGAGAGGGCTTGTACGGACGCGCTTCTGCGCGTCCACAGAGGTCTGTTTTTAATCCTTCCCCGCCAAGACAAATCTCGCATATCCCTCAATGCTCCCCAACCATTGCCCATAGCCATCTGCCATTGTCTGGCGGGCATTCGCGCCCATTGTGGCAATATCGGCATCGCTCAACGCCTGCCAATCTTGGAACATCGTCAATTGCGGATAACCCGTAGGCTTGCCCCGAAATTTCCACGACAATTTATTGAGTACACGGTAGATAAACCAATTCCCGCGCCGAATCCATATATTATGGTCGCTCACAGCGGGGAGTAACCAGCCATTTTGACCATGCACGATGTATTCGTTCATCGCCACTTGGTCATAGCCAATCACAAAGCACCCGCACGCCATCGCTTCTAAAAATGCCAATCCCACACCTTCCCGAAAACGCGGTGCGATATAGATATTGGTGCGATGCAATAATGCCAGATAATCGGCAAAACTGGTCAGTGTCGCGTGTGTCTCTACCCGTGTTTCACCGATTGTATTGGGCAATTCATAATATTTGCGCTCATCAATGCGCGGGTCTATGGCACTACGGAAGATGAGCAAATCCACCCGCAACGCATGACATAATTTCGTGATGAATTTTTTATAAAACAACCCCGTCCGATTCCAATACAGCATCACCCGCTCACTATCAAACGATGTGCGCGGAAAATTTTCTGGATTCACAAAATAGCGCAACCGAATCATGGGCAAATTTAGGTCATGCGCCATTTTTTCGACCACATCACTAAATGCCACTACGCGCACTAATGGGTGATTCCGCATATTTGGCGGGTATCCCATCGCATCCGCCATTGGAATCCACACAATCGGCGTGACACATTCTGCCAGCCAGCTTTCGGTGGGGGGCATCTGACAAAATATGGTCAAATCGCCAGTGGCAGGGGGAATATCATTTTTGCCTGTCCATTCAGTGAACCGAATATCGGCATACGGCGCGAGTGGCTTCACCAATAATTCGGTGAAGGCGCTACTGGTGGCGATATGCCAACTGAGGCAATAGGCAGTGATAATCGGGCGATTATCTATCATGGCAAAATTCCTTTTAGCACAAACTCGGCATAATGGGGGATACTGTCAATCCACTGGGTATATCCGTCTAGGCTAGATTGTCTGGCTTGTGCGCCCAATTTGGCAATATCTAACTTGCGGAGTTGTCGCCAATCTTGGAGCATCGTCAATTTGGGTGGATGAACCTCGCGCCCCGTCCGCCGTTGGATATAAGGTGCATACACCTGAGTGAAAAATCGTTCATATAGCGCATATAAACGGATGAATATTCTGTTCCGCCGATAAATATACACCAAAAACCCGTTTTGGTTGTGTAAAATATATTCGTTCATGGTCGTATTATCGTACCCAATCACACAGCACCCACTCGCCATTGCTTCTAACAGGGCAACCCCCACACCTTCTACACCACGCGGTGCGATGAAGATATTCGCACGGTGCAACAATGCCAAATAGTCGTCATAACTGGTGAGGGTAGGGTGGGTCTCGATGACCATAGCGCCTATTTTATCGGGCAGGGCATAAAATTTACTTTGCTGTATATTCGGGTCGAGTGCGCTCCGAAATAGCAACCGATTCACGCCCAATTCGTGGCATAGTTTGAGCAAAAATCCCCGATGAAAAAAGCCTGTCCTGTTCCAATACAGCATCACGCGCTCACCATCAAACGATGCCACAGGAAATTGCGCGGGGTCACAATAATAACGTAGTTGCAACACAGGCAAGCCCAATTCCCCCGCTACATGCACAATCACATTGCTAAACGCCACTACGCGCACCATCGGATGATGTGCCATATTCGGAGGATAATACAGCGCATCCACCATCGGAATCCACACAATTGGCGTGACACATTCTGCCAGCCATGCTTCGGTGGGGGG
>DAOTUO010000180.1:0-11882 GCA_034436595.1 Anaerolineae bacterium
ACGAAAACCGATGACCCCGTCGCCCCAGCCATTAGGGTAGTTCCTGAAACGGAACGCGGACACAAACCGCCCCGCCGATTCATCGTACCATGAGCCGCCCATCAGCACACGCCAATCATTATTATCTCCAGTCGTGCGGTTTTCACCCGTTTTATAGGTCGTCAAACACCATTCCCGCACATTCCCCGCCATATCCACCAACCCATACGGGTGCGTGTATTTATCTTCATAGTCGCGCACAGGTGTCGTTTTGCCAATACCTTTGTTATCCACATTGTTATTACACAAACTGGCTTTCCACACATTTCCCCACGGGAATTTTCGTTCATCATCGCCTTGTGCCGCTCGTTGCCACTGGGTATCGCTGGGAAGCATGATTTTTTCGCCCGTCTTGTTGCTCAACCACTCACAAAACGCCACCGCTTCATACCATGTCATGCCCACCACAGGATAATCATCCCCGTTCCATTTGGCATCATCCCAATAACGCGGTTTTTTACCCGTTTCAGTCACAAATTCCCGATATTGTTTATTCGTCACAGGGTATTTCGCCATCCAAAACGCAGGCACAGGCACCGTGGTCTTTTTCTTGGCATAAAAATCCTCGTCATCTCCATCTTTGGGTCCAAAAGTGACTTGACCCTCTGGGATATAACACCAATCAAACGGCGCTGGCAAGGTAATTTTCGGCTTGGTGGGGGTAATAATTGTGCCACCACCCATCATTGGGCGCAATTGCGCGATTAAATCATCTGGAATATACCCCTCATCAATTTGCCAAATTTTTTGCACAAATGCCTTAATTTTGTCGGGTGGGTCATTTAATCTGAGCATTCGGCGCACAAATATATATTGAAAATCGCACACATCACGCCTGCGTTTTGCCTCTTGTTGGTGGCGCAGGCGTTCTTGAATATCGCTCTCGCGGGCATCTAATTCAAATTCGGGCGGAATCGCATTGGTAGCATTACGGATATAAGAAATCCACACCAACGCCTGTGGATAATCATTGGCTTGCACCGCACGGATATAATTATCGAGCGCCTCATCTAAATCGGCATAAACTGCCGTCTTGGGCAATTGCGCCAATTGTTGCACAGAAGCCAAATTCTCAACTTTGCGCTGTTTGCCCCCTTTAGTGACTGCTTGCTCAAAGCCGTTCATGATATACCCAATATTATTGAGCAAATCACGTCCTTCACCAATACTAGGCGCGTTCAAATCCCATATCGGATGTAGTGATGTTGGCACATCTTTTTTATCGGGCATTCTTGCCCCCTGAATCAGAATCGGCGCAATGGGGATGTTGTGTTTGAGCGCCTCTTCAAGTTCCATCTTCACATAATCGGGGTCGCCATTGGCTTCTTTGCCCTTGAGCAATTTCAGCCAATCTTTGCCAATCATCATCACCAACACATCACAGGCACGCACACGGTCTTCGATGAATTCCAAAAAACCGACAAAGGGCGGTATGGTATCAAAATCCATGAACACATTATCTTGTCCATAGCGAAACATAAAATGGGTGCGGAGCAATTCTACAAACACTTTTTCATCGGCACGCCGATAATTTACAAAAAGGGTTAGGCTTTTTTCGGTCATCGTCAATTCGCTTATGATTAAATTCTCGTTGGCAAATAATTATCATAGTCTAACCTATTTTATGCCACTTGACCATCTACTTATGGAACAACTATTTTGAATTCAAATGATTTTCAAATTTCAATGGATAAGCATTTTCAAGTCAATTATCAGCTTAAATCACCCCTATCCCCCCAAGCCCACTGCGTGGAGAAAGGGGGAGAAACCCATTTCTAGGCTTAGGGACGCGATTAATCACGTCCGTACAACCCGCTCCAATTTTTTGGGGGTGGGGTGAAAACACGTTTAATGATGAGTTATTGACATAATCCTATGAATTTGTTTTCGGTTCTCCATAATTTTTAACGATGCAGATATTTCCTTACATATAAAGTGTAGCATTATTTCAGTTTTGGCGCATTTATTTCAATTGGGTGATGCTGATATAGTAGGCAAAGCGTCTTGTTGGTCATCTGGAATCAAAAAATGGAATGTGGCTTTGGTATCGAAACCTGCCACATTCCATTTTTTTCGTGCCTGTTTTTTTGATGCTAATTAATCGGCGGTGACATCATTCAGATAAGCGACCACCCACACGAGTGGCGCGTTCCAATTGATGGTCACTTCGTTGGTAGACCAGCTATCGCGCAAATCCACATAACGGCGCGATGTCCCCACCGCCATTAAATCGGCAGTCTCTAATGCCGTTGGGTCAGATGGCGCGGCATTGGGTCCGCCCGCCATCACACCCGCAGGGGGCGCAGGATGACCATTGGTCGGCTCATTGCTCCAAAAACGGTGATGCGGATTGGTCATAGCACGCGCCCCATATCCCGAAATAAAGCTAAATGCCAACGCATTGCGTCCTAGCAGATAATCCATGCTTTCGGTGATACCATGCAGATACGCAACATCCCCTGTGAGGTTATGTGCATAGGCGAGGACGATGGCGTTATTCAACACACTGCTATTTGACCCCCATACATATTCGCTAATGGGCAGACGGTAGCCCTCACTGTTGATGGTCGCCAGATAGCCATCGGCTGTGGCAATGAGTTGGTCGCGCAGGGTAGCCATTTCTGGCAGTTCGATGGTGTTGGCTAAGAGCGACAGCACCCCCAAAGTGGCAGTATCGCCCCAATTCATGGCGCTGTCTTTGCCCACACCACCAAAAAGAGCGAGGTGGGGTGTGCTTGCCATCGCTTGATAATAGGCATCATCGCCTGTGGTGATATATAGTTCTGCCGCCGCCCAAAATAATTCATCGGTGATATTGGTATCGTCATAGTTGCCACCACCCACACCAGGGGTATTCCCCGCCAATGCAATTGGGTTATCTTGACCCGCTTGGAAGGCAGTTATTGCGGCAGTGAGGCAGGTATCGGCAAAATCGTCATCAGTTCCGCGCCAAATCCGCGCACATTGGGCGGCGGTGGCGGCGAGATTATAGGTGGCGGCGGTGGATGGTGGAAATACATAACGCCCATTGCCGTCATTAAATTCGAGGTTATTGTCGAATGTAGTAGGGGGCAATGACGGAAATCCTTCCCATTGCAGGTCATGTAATTTGTGATGCACCATACCCGCCTGTGGATAGCCTTGTGGCACTTGCATAGACAGCATCCATTCCATTTGCCAACGGGCTTCATCCAAAATATCAGACAAGCCATTGCCACTTTCTGGGATATTGAGGCTACTATCGGCAAAAGAATCGGGTAGGCGTTCATACAGGTTAAGCAGTGTCCACAGGCTAATACCACCATTGACCACATACTTGCCATAATCGCCTGCATCATACCAACCACCCGCCACATTGAGGGTATAATCGCACCCTTCCCACACATCGCCTTGAGGGTCTGTGCCACGATAACACGTCACCGCATCATCGCTCAAATGTCCCGCAGGACGGGCATGAGATTCCCCCGCAAATTCCGGTAATAGCTCTATGCCACTCCGATTGAGATAAAAATACCGTGCGGCATTGATTGCCAAATCGGTATATAAGCCATTCCCGATGGTGAACGGGGCGCTCATGACGCTGTTAATCATCAGCCGATAGGTGCCAGGGGTGTTGAAGGCAGAAAAATCGGCTACCTGAATCAAATCACCAGAGGCTTCATCTTGTATGGGTCTGCCTGTTAAGCCTGCATAGACCATATCCCCCGTGACCGCATCAATCAACGACCATACGGTAGAAAAATTGCCCCCATTTGCCAACATGCCAAAATGCGGTGCATCTACAAAATAGCCCACCTGATTGATAGCGATATTGGGGACAACGATAGCGACAATGGGTGCTTCGCCTTCACCCGTGCTTGGTTGTGGGATATTGGGGTTGCCCATTTCGTAAAAAATACCTCTGCCAAAGACGGACGGATTTTGGTAGCTGGTATCGGCGGTATCGTTGGCAGACCAGATGAGCTTGACATCGCGTCCACCCCCCGATGACCCGTTGGCATGGGTTTGTAGACCAATTTCTAGCCCATGTGCCATGACGACACCTTCTGGTAACGGGATAGAGGCTTCAAAACCCCACCCATCGGCGGTACGAAAAACAAATGCAGAAAAATTCACTTGCGTGCTATTGATACCCGTAAATACCAAGCCTTTGGGGTCTGTATTGCCCATATTACCCGGATTGATATTCACCTGAAAAACACCTTCTGCATAACTGGTGCGGGTGAGGTCATCGGTGAAATTCATGTAAAATTCCATCGAATCTTCATTCCAAAAATCTGTCCCGTGTTCGCCTGTGACGATGGTCGCATCGGGCATGACCATATAAATATACACATTTTCGGTATCTGCCGCCATTGCCCATTGAAAGAAGCCATTTTCGGTGGGGTCGGTGGATGTCATTAAGCCTTTTGTGACCACATCAAACGGAATTCCGTTCCAATCGGACAAATTGCCGTCCAACATAATGTCCACTGGGAAGGGAATATACATGACCTGTTGGGGCAGGTGTTGCACCATATCGCCAGAGTTGACCAGCGAGTCGCCACTGGCGGTTGGCAGGTCTACCACAGGCAATTGGGGGGTGGTATCGTCTGCGGTTTCTATGACGGGCGCACATGCCACCGATAAATCGAGCCATTTGGTGGTTTCATCGGTATTGGCGTAGCTCAGACCATAGTCATAGGGAAATAGTGGTGCTTCACAGCCATCGGTAGCGATATTATCAAAGTCAAATGGTAATTGTTCCATCGTCCGTAGCCATGTGAACGATAATTTGCCCACAAAATCTTTTTCGCCAAACAGCACATCCGTTACACCATTGCCCTCTGACCCTGGTAGCCATGCGGCAACAAACGCATCGACAAGGTTGAGAACACTGTCTATGACCATTGGGCGACCAGACAATAACACAATGATGAGCGTGTCTACTTGGTCACGCATCCGTGTGATGAGGCGCATATCTCTGCCACCGAGTGCGAGTGTATCGGTATCGCCAAACCATTCGGCATAGGGGGGTTCACCGACCACAACAATCCCAACATCGGCACGCATGGGGTTGTTGTTATCATCGTTAAAGACACCCGCAATATCGTACATGACGGTGGTATTTTCGCCAAAACCCGCTTCTAATCCGTCACGGATGGTCGTCCCGGGCAAACCATCCACACCGACACCTTGCCATTCGATAGTCCAACCGCCTGCTTGGATACCGATATTGCCTGCCCCACCGCCCGCAATGAACACGGTTTGTTCGGCATTTGGGGTCAATGGCAAGGCATTGTTGTCATTTTTGAGCAACACGAGTGATTCGCTCACGGCTTGGCGTGCGACTGCGCGATGTTCATCAGACCCAACCGTTTCGAGCAGTGATAAATCGCCGTAGGGACGTTCAAACAAGCCCATCTCAAATTTGACGCGCAAAATATTGCTGACCGCTTCGTCAATCCGTTCCATCGTAATATCGCCATTGGCAACCGCTTCATTCATGGTGTTGATAAAGCGCACATAATCGTATGGCACCATGTTCATATCCACACCCGCATTGACAGAAATGACCATTGCATCATAATAATCTGGCGCGGCATCATCCATACCTGCCCAATCGGAGACGATGAACCCCTCAAATCCGAGTTCACCGCGCAAAACCTCTTGGATGAGATATTCTTGTCCGTGCATCCGCATCCCACCCCAACTGGAATACGAAATCATGATATTCCGCGCCCCGTTGTTGATTGCCTCTAAGTACGGTGGCAGATGAATCGCACGCAGGGTCTCTTCATCTATATCGGTGACACCTCTATCCAGCAATCCATCGCTTTGGGGGGATGTGCCATAGGCTGTGCCACCATCACCGACAAAATGCTTGGGTGTCCCCAAAACACTGGTAGCAGATGACAAATCATCACCTTGCAGACCGCGCAACATGGCGCTAGACAGTTCTGTCACCAATTGGGTATTTTCGGCATAGCCTTCATAGGTGCGCCCCCAGCGAATATCGCGTGGGACAGCCAACACGGGCGAGTAATTCCAATAAATACCTGTGGCGATGAGTTCCAGCGCCGTAATTCGCCCAATTTCTTCAATGAGGTCGGGGTTACGAGTCGCCCCAAGCCCAATATTATGAGGAAAAATCACCGCGCCATACACATTGCTATGACCATGCACCGCATCCACGCCATAAATCATCGGAATCTGTAACGGGGTGGCGAGGGCGGCATCTTGATAAGCATGAACCATCTCTGCCCAGCCTTCGGGTGTATTATTGCCCTGTGGATAGCCCCCTCCCCCACTGAGAATTGCGCCGATGACATATTCTGTCACGGCAGATGGGGTGATGCTGTTTTTTTCGATGAGGGTCATTTGTCCGATTTTTTCTGCCAACGACATCCGCGCCAATAAATCTGCAACACGGTCTTCGATGGGTAAATCTGGGTTTTGATAGGGCAATACATCGTCTTGTGCGACAATCCCTATCGAAAGCATGAAGAAAAATGCCAGTAAGAGTAATAAACGAATTTTCATAGTAAAGCCTCCATAAAAAATTAAATTTATAATCGTGTTGCATGAAATCAATTACCCCTTGTGGACGGCATATATGGATAAAACCATCAACATGGGTATGTAGGGGCTTGCCATGGCAAGCCCCATGAGTAGCAAATTAAGGCATTATCCCCTCCCCCTATCCCCCTTCCCCATTGCATGGAGAGGGGGGATAAAACCTGTTTTTGTCTTACCCTCTTCCCCCACTTCGTAGGGGAAGGGTTGGGGATGGGGGCGCTTTTATTGTTAAGTTGCCGTATATGGGGCTTACCATGACAAGCCCTTACGTCCCCACCCCAAGCCATTAGGTTAAGTGGTTTCCCACCTATATCACAGCGACAAGCCATGCCCATACGCGAACAAAGGCGATGCGTCACTCGCCAACAAATCGCCCAAGGGCAATTGCGACATAGATGCCACCCATGTATACGATAATTTACCCGTGAATGGCACCGCGCCAACCAATACATCCGCCACGCCATTCGCCTCGCTACCGGGCAAAAAGGCGGCGACCACCGCATCACACTGGTCAATCACATGCGTGATGATAATCGGTCTGCCAGAATAAATCACCAGCACCAATTTATCGCAGTGTTGGCGCACTTTGGTGATGAGTGCCGTATCTTCGGCAGACAGCGTGAGGTCTTCTCTATCGCCTTCGCCTTCGGCATACGGGGCTTCTGCGACCACCACCACCGCCGTATTCACACGGGCATCAAAATCCCCCCCAATGCGATAGGTGACAGATTCACCAACATGCGCGGTTAATCCGTCCAACAAGGTTGACCCCGCCGTGATAGCTCCTGCCACGCCTTGCCAGATAATTGTCCAGCCACCACATGCCAAACCAATGTCATGGGCGGCAACACCCGCCACGCCAATTTCATCCGATTTTTTTAATGGCAAAGCGCCGTTTTCGTGCTTGAGAAGCACCGCCGATTTTTGCACCGCCTCACGCGCCAATGCCCGATGGTCTGCACCGCCAAATGTGGTGATGTGATGCGCTTCGGTCAGGGGTTTTTCAAACAAGCCGAGCATAAATTTTGCCCGCAAAATACGCGCTACGGCATCATCAATGCGTTCTTGTGAAATATCACCCGCCTCAACCGCCTTGGTGACGGTGGCGATGAACGCCTTATAATCAAACGGCACCATAATCATATCTAGCCCCGCATTAATGCCCGTCACAAACGCATCATAGGCATTGTCGGAGATGATATTGACCGCCATCCAATCCGAAACCAAAAATCCCTTAAAGCCCCATTCCCCTTTGAGGACTTTGGTCAACAAATATTCGTGGGCGTGCATTTTTAAGCCATTCCAGCTCGAAAAAGACACCATGATATTTTGTGCGCTCGCATCAATCGCGTGCTTATAGGGTGCAAGGTGAATGTTGCGGAGGGTTTGCTCATCCACACGGGTATCGCCTTGGTCAATACGCCAATTGGGGGATGCGGCTTGCCAGTTATTGGCGAGGGCATAGGGCATATCCTTGCGCGAATCCCACGTTGTGCCACCATCGCCCACAAAATGCTTGACCGATGCCAGCACCCATTCAGCGTGTTCAAATTTTGTCTGGAGTCCGCGCACATACGCCGCGCCCAATTCGCCCACGAGGTCAGTATTTTCGCTATAGCCTTCATAGGTGCGTCCCCACCGAATATCTTGTGGCACACTCACCGCAGGCGCAAAATTCCAATGCACATTGGTCGCCAACACTTCGCTGGCGGTGGCTTTGCCAATCCGTTGTACAAGGTCGGCATCGCGTGTTGCGCCTAAGCCGATATTATGCGGAAAGATAGTGGCATCTTTCACGTTATTATGCCCATGTACGGCATCCACCCCATAAATCAGGGGAATACCAAGGCGTGTTTTCAGCGAGGCTTGCATATATGCCTGCACCATATTGCGCCATTCCGCCATCGTATTAATGGCGGGGTTGCCCCCTCCCCCACTGAGGACAGACCCCATCAAATGGGTGGTGACATCCTCTGGCGGAATACTATTCTTTTCGGCTTGCGCCATCTGACCAATTTTTTCTGCCAGTGTCATTTGACCGAGCAAATCTGCGACCCGTTCATCTATGGGGCGCGTTTTATCTTGATAGGTTGTGTGTGTGACGTGCATAAAACCTTCCTTTATAATGGTGTATATTTAAGAAACCGGTTTCTGTTTCTCAGAAAAAAAACCCTATTGGGTTGTGCCTCTGACGACCAATTCGGGCGACAAAATAATCTGATGTGGCGCATCATGAGGTGTCTCGATAATTTTTATCAGCGTTTCGACCGCCAGATGTGCCTGCTTTTGAATCGGTTGGCGAATGGTGGTGAGATTTGGCGCGGCTTGGTGTGCCATCGGCAAATCGTCAAACCCGATAACCGAAATATCGTCTGGGACAGATAACCCATGCTCACGGATACACTTGAGTGCGCTCAATGCCATGTTATCCGAGATGACAAAAACGGCATCCACGCCCACTTTTATCAAAGTCGTCATGGCATCATAGGCACTTTCTGGCGAAAAATCACCAAATATGACTAGATTAGGGTCATAGTCAATGCCCCCTTCTGCCAGCGCCACCCGATACCCATCATACCGATGTTCACCCGCCCAATTGATATTGCACCCGATGAATCCAATCCGCCGATGCCCGCTACTGAGCAAATGCTCGGTCGCCATTTTGCCACCCGCAAAATTATCCACATCCACAAAATGAATCGGTTGGTTGGTGGTGCTGTCTGGGCGACCCAAAAATACAAAGCGGGTAGACTGTTGAATCAGCCAGGGGAGGATGTCGTTATCTCTGCGGTCGCCAGATAAAATCACACCATCTAACAAGCCATTGGTGATAATATTTTTGGTCGCAGAGATATTTTCTTGCTCGGCATAAAACAGCAATAGCGAGAGGGTCAAGCCAAAAACATTGCAAGACCGTGTGATACTTTCGGTGAGATGGGCAAAATAGGGGTCTGCAAACACCGATTTTGCGCCACTGGGGATGATAAGACCGATGATATTGGAGCGTGACGAGGCTAAGAGTTGGGCGACATGATGCCGTTGGAATCCGGTCTGATTCACGACCTTCATCACCCGTTCACGCATTTCGTCACTGACATGGGGATAGTTGTTGAGTACCTTAGAGACTGTTCCTTTCGATACATCGGCTAATTTGGCAATTTGGTTAATGGTTAGTTTTTTCATCATAAAATGTCTGACAATTTTTTTAATCGAAAACCGGTTTCCAAGACTTTAACCCATTCTCATAACCCTGTCAAGTGGCTGGGTATTGGGGGAAACATAATGCGTGTTCTGTGAGCCTATTTTTTGGCGCATTGGGGCAATCACAAATTAATCACGACTATCAAATGGATGAATGTAAGAGAGCATATAACACCTATACCCTGTCCAGTTATCAAGGTTATTTAACACCTCATTCACATGTCTTGTAGTTGATTCTGAGTCGGTGTGGAATGTGTTAGCTAACATATCCTGTATAGGATTAGGTGCAACAATATGAATCTCTGTGATATTTATATCTGGCTGCACACATAATTCAATTGTGTCATCTGTTAGAGATTGAATATCTAAGTCGGCATGAAATATATATCCTTCATCAGGGTAATATAACTCTATATAGGGGTAAGTGGCTGTCGTTTCAACTGCGGTTCCATATCCAACTCGTATATCCTCTGGATTGCCTAATATTGTCAAAATACTATCAATCTGCAAATCAAAGCTAGGTGATTTGTTTACTCTCAAAAATATATCAACAAGTTCATCTTCATTGAAAGAAGCTATAACATTATAATATCCTCCATCATGGATGGCTGAAAATTGTATAAGTTTGATAGTATCATTTGTGTAAGTGCTAAACCTTGTAAAGTTCTGAGAGTAAAATATTTCAAGATCACCAAGTGTAGAAATTCCTGGTCTTAATCCTTGCCAACACGCTGAAAGACAATTTGAATCAGCAAAGAAGCCAATGTTTACCGGGGGAGGAGAAGGGATAAATATCCTACAAGCACCCAATATCAATAAGATAGTTGTGGTGGAGATTAATACCAAACGCATTATATTATCCCTTCTCTAAATTACCAACTAGCGACTTGCACGACTGAGAAAGATGAAGATATTCCTATTGAAGAAATTATGTCGTTTGTCACCCATATACTCAACGCTATCTAAATGAAAACCTATGGTGTTTTTCATTATCCAGACAAAGAAACTTTCTGCAAAATCTTCGTAGTGATTTTGTTGACCATAAATTGTTGGAAATTCTCCAGCTATATACGGTTCAGAATTTAACACAATTTCAATCTCGAAAACGCCAGGGTATGGCATACTATAGTATCCACCGGTCTCATTTATGAGCATCGTACTTGGGCTATTTCGATTATATTGATCATTGAAACTCCAAATAGTCCCTAATCTAAAATCAAGGATGTGACCAAGTTCATGAATAAATACATGATCTGGTCTTCTGAGTCCTTCTCTCATGTAAACAGTATCTCCACTTCCACCTAATCCTACTGGTGGAACAACACCACCTGCATTTCCAACATTTATAGCAAGTGCGGCTATCGGACTAGAGCCTGCACCTATTTCTACTTTTGTACCTGCAAAAGCATCGCGGAATAATCTCTCGCTAGGGATACTTATGGGTGATGGATTTACATTCTGAATTGCACGAACTATAAGCCAAGCGCCCCGTCCAATGCCAGCTAAATCATCCCAACTCCAACCCCACAACGGTGAATTCTGATTTATAGGAAGGCGTATGTTATTCACACTCAGAAAACGCGGAGGAAAATCAAAACCGTATGTGTTGGTTATTTGATTCATAATTTCAGTATGATTGTCGTTCTTATAGCCATTCTTGCAGAACTTCAAACCATTAAGCCATTCTAAATCGTAGCGAGTTTGTACTAAATTATGTGTCCCTGGTGTTGGGCAAGGTTGGCTGTTTTGATTTAGCGATGGAACAAGGCTAATGGCTTGATATGGAATATCGCAAGTCATCCCACTCGCATCTGTCCAATTCGCAACGTTCCCCTCGACCCAGCTATACCCATTCATGCTCATAGGGCGTGAGTTAATCCCTTCAAACGGATCCAAACTGGCAAACACACCGACATTCGGGTCATAGTACCGCGCACGCAGATGCACCAGCTCATTGGCATCGGTCATCTCGCCTGTGAAAATATATCCTGATGACTCGATGGCGCTCATCTTTGACCGCTACATTACCCATTTACGCGAGGCAGGGAATAGTGAAGGTGCAGGCGCTGTAGGGAATATTTATA
>DAOTUO010000181.1:0-3442 GCA_034436595.1 Anaerolineae bacterium
TGCGAATATTCTCTATCTCAATTTTTTTGATATACATGGTGTCACCTGTTCATCATTTTATAGAATATCCTGATTATAACATAGCTCATCGGGTGATAAATGCCTATAACCGAAATGCCAGACTATGATATGATACACACAAGCAAACCTATTCTGCGGGTTTAACCGCCCCAATCTGGACGGCTAAATGACAATTTTATGGCTTATACTCGGATTTATCCTGCTCATCGCCCTCATCATTGGGTTTAATCTGTGGCGCGTCCGCCAGCCGATACCCTATCCCACACCAGACAGCCTCATTATCCCCACGCACACGCATTTTATCCCCATAGACGGGGTGGTCAATTTTCGGGATGTGGGCGGATTTATCACCCACGATGGCAAAATGGTGAAGCAGGGCAAAATTTATCGTGGGGCGAGTTTGTCGTATATCACCCCCACAGGCAAAGAGGCGCTATTGGCACTTCAACCCCGCCTCATCTGTGACCTGCGGAGCGCCGAAGAAGTCGCCAATGACCCAGACCCCACCTTTGAATCTGTCCAGAATATCAATATCGGCATGGCGACAGAAGGCGACAAAGCCAAACGCCTGTGGTTGTTGTTATTCCGTCCCAAAAAACTGAATACCCTGCTTCATACCCTTTATGTGGATGTGATATTAGAAGAAAATGCTCCTGCCATGCGCGATGCCATGCGCCTCTTTTTGGATGAGGGGCAATTGCCAATGGTGATACATTGCACAGCGGGCAAAGACCGCACAGGCGTGTTGGTGGCGCTGATATTGGCGCTGGTCGGCGTGGATGAAGAGGCGATTGTGGCAGATTATACCCAGAGCAATTATTTTTATGCCCACTACGAGCAAATTGCCCATCAGTTGTTGCGTAAAATCGCATTTTTAGGATTGAATAGCGCCAATTTATTCCCGATTTTGGTCGCACACCCCGATACGATGCGGGTGGTATTTACCTATTTGCGGACGGAATATGGTGGCGTTGCTGGCTATGCAGAAAAACGGCTGGGGTTTGGAGTGAATGATGTGGAAAAATTGAAAAATATCCTGCTAGAGTAGGTTATAGATAACTGGACACAGAGTAAAATCGCTCAAAAGGCGTTTTTGTGGCTGACATACGACTATTACAGCCATTACAGACCTCAAAATGGGCATGACGTAATGGCGGATGTGTATGTTCCGCCACCCAAACTGAGGCAATCGGAAAAAGTTTCCATGATTGGCATTAAAGCGGTTTTATCAACATCACCAAAAGGTGTATTATAGGGGGTAGATTGATTTTTTTACCCACAAGGATAATTTAGATGAACCCCCATGTCCTCATCAAAGGCTTTGGCTATAATGCCGAAGTGATTCACGAGCAACTCAAAGATGTGTCGCACGCCGAAAGCCTTGTGCAACCGATTGCCAATAGCCACAGCATCAATTGGCTGTTGGGGCATCTGGTATCCTCGCGCACCTTAACCCTCCAACGGGTGAACGCACAACCCGTTTGGACAGATGACCAACGGGCGCGGTATCGGGCGGGGAGCGCACCCATCGGCGCGGATGGTGATGGTGTGCTGGAATTATCTGCCTTGCTCACGTTTTTTGACCAAACCCAAGAACGGCTGGTGGCGGGATTAGCCACCCTCACCGATGATTACCTCAATAGCCCCTCACCACATGGCGATAATACCTATTTTGAGAGTTTTCACTATTTTCAATTTCACGAAACCTATCATATTGGTCAGATGACCATCATTGCCGAATTTTTGGGAAAGCCATCGCGCTATCTGAAAAGCTGATATACACACGATGACCCTCACACGCGCTGGAAAATGTCTGGGAATTGTTCCTCTACTCATGCTCCTCTTATGGCTACGGTTGCATGGGGTGTCCGATTATCCCTATGGCGACACCTATACCTTTAGCGCCCGTACCGCCATTGCGACTTTTGACGAGGAGTTATCGGTTGACCATTTTCTGCAAATTTCCAACGGACACCGCTTGTTATTTAGCCGATTGGTGACGGCATTTCTCACCATCACCACCCAATGGGATACCCGCCTAGAGGTTGTCCTCAATGTGGTCATGGCGGTGGTGAATGTGTGGTTGATAGTGCGCCTTATCCGCCATTTTGCGCCGTCTGTCGTGCCATTGGCGTGGTTTCCCGTGGGGTTATTTTTGCTTTCGGTTGACCAGATGATTAATTGGATTTCTGGTGTACAGAATCTATGGCACTTCACGTTGATGTGCCTGCTCATATGCTTGCATCTGTTGTTGGGGGAAAATCGGCGTGGGTGGCGGATGCTACTCGTGGCGGGGATATGTGCCTTTGCCACTTTTTCGGCGGGCAACGGCATGATGCTATGGGTGTGTATGGGTATAGCAATGCTCATTTTGCGGTATGACAGGTGGACTATCGGTGTGCTGGCGATGATTGGCATCGTGGCGATTATGGGGTATCTAACCGATAGCGGGATTGGGCTTGGCACAAGTAAGGAACTCGCCGAATATGGGCAAATTTCGCCCCCGCAATTTATCAACATCATCAAAGCGATGCTCATTTTTATCGGCAGACCTGTCGCAGAAAACGCCGATATTGCCCAACTCACAGGTTTGTTGGGGATAGGCTTGTTACTCTGGGCGATTATTCTGCCAAATTCCCAAAAAGAGGCGCAACGGGGGGTATGGTTGTTGGCGACCATCGCCGTTTATACGCTTCTGAGTGCGGTGCAGATTGCTATCACACGGGTGCATCATTTCGATGTGACGGTGGCGATTGCAGAGCGATATTTGGCAATTAGCCTGCCGTTTTGGGCGATGCTATGCGCCATTTGGCTCATACGGCTGGATATTCATCGGCGTTATGCCAAGACGATAATACCGTTTATAGTAGTGCTGGCAATATGCACCGTGCATTTGGTCGCATTGCTCTATCAGGCGGGGCGTACCGATTGGGATGTGCCAGTCAATCATGTAATGTTGGAAGGGGAGTGTATTCGGCGGTATCCCGTGACGTATTCGGGGATATGTGGCATGTGGATTGTGCCAGATGCCACGCTCACAGAACAATTGATGGAGAGGCGATTATCGGGATTTGCCCGCAACGAATTTTGGACGGTGGAAAAAGACGAATAAACGCATGGCATCAATAAGCGATTTCTAGGCGGTCAATGGCATATCCTAATGGAACAACTATTTTGAATTCAAATGATTTTCAAATTTCAATAGATAAGCATTTTCAAGTCAATTATCAGCTTAAATCACCCCTATCCCCCCGTCCCTACAGCCTGATAACCGTGTTTTGGGTCGTAGGGACGCGATTAAAGGCGTGTCCGTAGTTAAAAAGGCAAAATAGGATAAAAATAGCGTGTATGTTACCTGCCGACGGGCGGTGAACCACCCGTCTGACCCTCTGAAACCCCGTGAACGGGGTTGTTTTGCCTA
>DAOTUO010000182.1:0-3534 GCA_034436595.1 Anaerolineae bacterium
ATGGGTGGGCTTGGTGGGCTATTTGGTGGGCTGAGCGCACTTGCCAAAGTCGGCAAAGTCACACAATTCATCGGCGGAGCGGCGGCAGACCTCGCCATCGGTGTGGCGTGGGATATGGCAGTTCACAAGCAAAGCCCCAGTGAGGCGCTGTTTGGGAATCTGATTAGCTTTGGCATCGGCTTTGGGATTGGCAGAGGGATAAGTGGTGCAGGACGACTCGCGGGTCGTAACGCCGATAATGCCAACGTGCGCGGTGGGAATAATAGGATAGAAAATACTAATCAGGATACTGGTGCAGGCTTCCGTCGTTGGGACCTTGATAACCCTCAACCAACTGATAGAATACCAAATCAATCACATGAAAATTCGTGTACTTCTGCATGTGGAGTAACATTACTCAGAGATCAAGGGATAGATTTATCAGAGTCAGGTGTTATGAAATATCTTAACACAGATGGTTCAGATACGGTTACTTTTAATAGGTTTGCAAGAGGGTTAAATCAGGCTATGGTATGCCCTCAGAAGTGAATATTGCCGAAGACAGATATATTATCTTGCTCAAACTGCTAGTCAACCAGAACTTAAGTCAGAAGCATGGGAAAAATATTTTTTTATTCCCATTCCACTTGGTATAAAAAGAGAAGAAGCATTAAAAATATCAAAACAATTTCATGAGAATTTGGCACTGCTACTTGATGCAAATAAGGTAAGATTATAAATATTTATCCCCTATTTGTTAAGTAGGGGATAATCTCTTCAAGTTTTACCGAACCACCGTTCGCACATCGGTCAAATCCAGATTAAAGGTCTCTGCCACCGCCTGATGGGTCACTTTGCCCTCATGGATATTGAGTCCGTTCATCAGACCAACATCCCCACGCAACGCATTATGCAAGCCACCATCAGCGAGGCGCAAGGCATAACGCAGGGTCGCGTTGGATAGCGCAAAACTCGATGTGCGTGGTACAGCCCCTGGCATATTTGCCACGCCATAATGCACCACACCATCAATAATATAGGTGGGGTTGCTATGGGTAGTGGGGCGGGTGGTCTCTACACAGCCCCCTTGGTCAACCGCCACATCCACAATTACACTCCCACTTGGCATGGTAGACAGCATATCACGGCGGATGAGGTGCGGGGCTTTTGCACCCACAATCAACACCGCGCCAATGACGGCATCGGCGGTTTGGATGACTTCGGCAATATTCCCAGAATTAGAATAGAGGGTGGTCAAACGTCCGTGCATGGTGTCGTCCAAATAACGCAGACGGTCTATATTCACATCCAAAACGGTGACAGTCGCACCCATGCCCAATGCCATTTTTGCGGCATTAATACCCACTGTCCCGCCACCCAATATCACCACATTGGCAGGTTTGACACCCGGAACACCACCCATCAAAATACCGCGCTGTCCCATTGTCTTGGTCAGATATTGCGCGACCACCTGTGTCGCCATCCGTCCCGCCACTTCGCTCATCGGCTCTAATAGGGGCAACATACCTTTTTTATCGGTGACGGTCTCATAAGCCACACCACTCACCCCACTTTTTAGCATGGCGTGGGTGAGTTCTTCGGCGGCGGCGAGATGCAAATAGGTGAATAAAATCAGCCCTTCGCGCATATAGCCATATTCGACTGGTTGGGGTTCTTTCACTTTGATGACCATATTCGCCCGCATCCATGCTTCTTCTGCGGTTTGGACGATACTTGCGCCTGCGAGGGTATATTCTGTATCGCTAAACGCACTCCCCGCGCCCGCATTGGTCTCTACCAATACCTGATGCCCATGCGCCACCAATTCGCGCACACCTGCGGGGGGCAATGCGACCCGATATTCGTCTGATTTAATTTCTTTTGGGATGCCAATAATCATAAAAATTTTTCCTTTGCTATCGGGGATGGATGATAAACAAAATTGTACATGATGTCTGAATTTTTGGCTAGTTTTTGGTACAGATTGTCTGAAAAATGCAATTCTAATTATCTCTGTTGGATAATATACCTATACCCTATCTGTTTGGTGAGATTGGACGGCGATGATGCACACACAAACCGACTTACACGTTTTGGTCATTGCAGAGAGTTTACTCTCACGCATGGGGCTGTCTGCATTGCTCCAACAAGACGAAACCATCACCGTTGTGGGGCAAATTAATCCACACGATTTAACGCCCACAACGCTAGATGTCTATCGTGCCGATGTCGCCGTGTGGATTTTGGGCGATGATGCCACCCCATCGCCCATTTTTGCCGATTTGGGCGTGGGGGTCGTCTTTTTGCTGATGGATATTGCCCAAAGCGGACGACTCCTCACGGCGATTCGCCCGTATATCACCGACAACACCCCCGTGGGGATTCTCCCACAAAATCCGCTATCGGGCAGGCGACTGGTCACCAGCCTTATGGCTGTGCGCGATGGTCTGATGGTCATAGACCCCGCCTTGTCAGCGCACTTGGTCGCACAGGAGGCAGATAAAGACCTCACATCCACCGAAAACCTGACACCGCGTGAGGCACAGGTGTTGCAACTCATGGCGGAGGGGATGCCCAACAAGCAAATCGCCCGTGATTTGGGCATTAGCCCCAACACCGTCAAATTTCATGTGAACGCCATTTTGAGCAAACTCAACGCCCAAAGCCGTACCGAAGCCGTCATCCGCGCCACCCAATTGGGGTGGGTGTTGTTATAGATTGCGTAAATGCTTTTTATTGGGCATAATGTGGGTTAGAAATAATTTTCAAACCAAATTGGGGCAATTTTTATGAAATTATTCATCTCGTATCGGCGTAAGACGTGGGCATTTACTCATTTGCTCTATCAACAATTAGGCGCGGTCATCCAAGACGATATTTTTATGGATTTAGAAGGCATTGACCAAGCCGATTTTGAAAAATCAATTTTAGGACATTTGCACACCAGCCATGTGGTGTTATTGGTCGTCACCGAATTAACCTTTGCTGACCGCATCCATAACAATGCTGATTGGGTGCGCCGAGAAATTCGTGAGGCGCTCCAGCGCAATATTCCGATTGTCCTCATATCGGTAGAAAATCAATTGCCACCACACGGCTTGCCCGATGATATTAAAGATGTGGCACGTAGCCAAGCGGTGATGTTTTATCCCGATTATTTTTCGCCTGCCATTGACCGTCTGGCAGATTTTTTGGTGAAAATGCGCGTGGCAACCCGCCGACCAGTCGCCTCTGAATCACAATCTTCCGCACCAGATGCCAAACCGATTAGCGGACGTAGCACGATGGGCGAAGCACTAGACTTGTTAGACGCGGGTGAATTGGATAAAGGCATCTTTTTGCTAGAAGAATTGCTCAAAGGGGGGTATAAATCGAATAATTTTGATTTGGCATCCATTTTGAATCAGGCACGGACGCAACGCGATGTTGGCATCAGAGAACGCACCGCCCAATATGATTATGATGAATTGCTTGAACTCACCAAGCGCAAATTTACCCAAGAGGCAGGGTTAGAGGCGTTCAAGAAATGGTGTGTGCTTTATCCCGAACTCATCG
>DAOTUO010000183.1:0-3306 GCA_034436595.1 Anaerolineae bacterium
CCAGAAGCGCCAATAGAGGGCGTGTGTCCAAAATTTGCGCCAGAGTGTCATGTGGTGTGCCTCTCAGTGTGAGTAACCTTGCGCTATTTATCTAACTGATACTTTTATGATTTATCGGCAACCATATCACGCAAGGCTTGCATTAAATCTTCGCCATCAGCAAATCCCAATCTTTCATCAGAAGCCTCATCCTCGAATACAAACTCACGTAAAACGCTTTTGAGTGTATCTGGGCGACTATAATAGTATTCTTCTAATAGTGGCAAAATCTGGTTGTTCCAAACAAATTCGAGTGCATCTATCTGATTTTCTGGTGCAATACGAGGTAACCCAATCAAGTAGCTATGCCCAATTTCATAGGCATGACCAATTGTTGCACGAATACGCTTATTGAGAATACGTAGTGTTTGGGCTAAATCTAAAGTCGTACCTTCACTATCACCAATTTTGCCGAGTAATTCGGGGCGTGGTGCTACTTCAACAAATGCAAATCGGCGGCGCATTGCCATATCCATCAGGGCAATGCTACGGTCGGCGGTGTTCATTGTGCCAATAATATACAAATTTGCAGGGACTCCAAACTTCACACCGCTATAAGGCAATGTCAGGGTAAGCGCATTATCCTCGCCAACTCGTTTATCATCTTCAATAAGGGTAATGAGTTCACCAAATACTTTTGATAGATTTGCCCGATTAATTTCATCAATGATGAGGACATACGCATGATTGGGGTCATCTGAGGCAAGCTGGCATATCTGTCGTAAAACACCCGGACGGATTTTATAGTTCAGGTTTCCCGTTGCATCTATTACGGGTCGCATCCCCTCGATAAAATCTTCATAAGCATAAGAGGGATGGAAGGCAACCATGTGTATATAATGATTTACATCACCATTTTTATTATTTGTTGAAATAATTTCCTGTGCTACCCGACGGGCGATGTAGGTTTTTCCGGTGCCGGGCGCGCCTGTCAGAATGAGATTTTTGGTAAAGCGTAATTTATTGAGGGCATTGGTTACGCCCACATCTAAGCTGGGGGTGATTTTTATTTCATCATGAACAACAGGTGCTTCTTGACTTATCTTTTTATTTTTGACTTTATCCCACTCCGATTGAATATGATAAAAGTGGAAATCTTGTGTTGCCAGCCCTTTTTCTTTGGCGATATTTTCATGGATTTGTTGCAACGCTCGGTCTTCATCTGGTTCTGTAATGCCAAGCCGAGCGCCATAGTGAGCAATGATTTTTCTACGAATATCATTGGATAAAATAGGTTGATGAATATCAGGAAATGCCAAGTACAATAACGCATGACCCATGTCATGAGCGCGGTCATACCCGGGCATAGCACTTGTTTGGTCATTCAAAAATGTTCTTATTGCCTGAGCATCAGATAAAAAAGCCCAACGATTTTGAAGTCTTTTAACTGCTTCTGCGAACACCAAAATCAGCGATATTTGTTTATGACGATGATTATATCTCACCCCCACTCGGCTAAATCCGGTTATGGCAGTCCAAAAATTATCAGATGGAAATTCTGTCTTATCGGGATAACCCCGCTTAAGATAACTTAAGACAGTATCTTTTCCCTTTTTATTATTGATTGGCACAAGATAATAAATTAGATTGACCTCTGCTAATATGACCCACAATGCAGGTGATGCCCCTTGCATTTGAACATTTAGCTTTGCACCAACCTTATTATCGGACATATCGGGATTATCTACCAAGCGCGATTTTAGGTCTGCAATATTGTCTAATGTCCAAATTGTTTCGTTGGGCAAAAAATATGAATTGTCATTGAGCAGGCAATTCGTCTTAAATTTTTCATATATCTCATAAAGGTTGTTGAATTCAGCATAACGAGCCATAAAAAATATATCCTTAGCGTAGATAATTTGCGAATAGATAACGGAAATCTTGAATGAGGTTTTCGGTATTGTGTAGCGGTTGATGAATATTAATGGTGCGTATATCAATCTTGACATCAGAATCGTGAATAGAGAATTGATTATCAACAACTTGCCCACTATTGGATGGGTAGAGCAATAACACGCGCTTACAATTCAGCCGTCCTGCATAAGCCAGCATCTGGTAAATATCTGATTCAGAGACGGCTAAATCGGTCTTTTTATCATCCAATCGCTTATATTTGGTGTCCATTATGACAACCGCTTGATGAAGATTATCGCGCAATAACAAATCGGGTTTTAGCTTAAAAACAGATAGACCATCTTGCCTTTGTGCCAAATGAATGGCTCTAGTTCCTTGCATTTGGGCTTGAATATCAAATTGCCGATGCGATTTTCCTGCAATCCTATGCCAATGGCGCTTCAAAAATTGGGCAACAAAACGCTCAAATAACACATTCATATCAAAGATAAATGCCTTTAGTGGCGATTGCCCACTTTGCATCACCTGTGTCATAGATTCGATGAATAAACGTGCCAATTGAAATGCGGGATAAAAACGCTCATTAAGGCGTGTAAAAAACACATGGTCTAAATCTTGTGTGGTGATATGATGAGGCAGTGAAACATGATGCAGAAGGGTTTGTATCTCGGCTAAAAGCCGTTGGTTCTCTGGCAAACGTGCCATTGGCAAAAGCGCCTCTACAGCATACCGCAGAACTTGATTAAGGGGGGTATCTGGCAAAAAATCATCGTAACGCGTGTCAAACGTGTGGCGTAAATGCGGGTATTTGCTCAATTGTTGTCCAATGAGCCATCGCCCCTTGAGCGTGGGTTGGCGCTCCTCAATTGTGACATAAACCTGCTCTATCCCTTGTCGCAATTGTTCATAAAGGGTTTGAGCAAAAAAAGCGGTGAGAACCTCAAACCAACTGCCTTGATGGGTATTCAAATTTGCATTATGCTGGGCGATGAGGGGCATATCATAGGCGTAACACAACATCGTTATGAGGTTGCGGGTGGCGGTTTGCTCGCTGTTAATGCTTATTGTTGAATCTATTTTTGGCAAAATATTCACAGTACCCATGTCGGTCTGAATGATACCGACATATTGTGTTGCCTGAATCCCATCTCGCTTAATTTGAATATAATCAATCTTTTCCTGTTGATTAAATGCGTCTAACGCATCTATAAACGGATGTGTGAGCGATATACCCAATTGCCCATAAGCGATAAACTGATATTCATAAAGGGTATGGTCAATGAATTTTTTTGTGTCAGACAAATTTTATCTCCATGAGGATGTAACATAGCATAACCCACTATCGCTATTATACTGGGAGTATAACACGATGCCACTAAACCGACAAACGTGTTTTCACCCCACCCCCAACCC
>DAOTUO010000184.1:0-48225 GCA_034436595.1 Anaerolineae bacterium
GCCAACCCATCGTCTAAAATATATCCCGCTTCAATGGCAGGACGGGTTATCATCTCATATAGGGCAAAAATAGACGGCTTTTTGAGTCCGTAGGTTTCGTTTGTGAGTTCATCCACATGCGCCAACGCCGTCTCATAAAAATCGGCTCGCATGGTGATGATGGTGGTGATGTCTTGTGCCTCATGCCGAATCGCTCCGATGAAAGGGGCGATGGCACTTTTTTCTGATACGGTGAAGAGTTCCTCAAATTGGTCTATGTAAATGACGATGCGTTGATTAGGCAACACGGCGCGGAGTTGTGCCACGACATTTTGCGGATTTTGGCGCAAGATAATGGCTAATTTTGCCGATTCATTGAGGTAATCAATCGGCGAAACGCGCATTTCTGGGATTTGTCTCACGATTGCCAATGCCAATTGGTCAAATGGCTGGTTACTTGGGACGCATTGAATCACGCGCCAGCCCTGTTTGGTCAGTTGGGGCAACACCCCCGCCATGATGAGGGACGATTTGCCACTGCCCGATGCACCTAATACAGGCACAAGGCGCTTATTGCCGATGCGCGTCAGGACATCCGATGCTTCGGCAGTCCGCCCAAAGAAAATCGGCACATCTTCTTCACGCAAGGGGCGTAACCCTTTATAAGGCACGTCAATTTTGGGTTTGGTGGGTGTTTTTTCCCTCTCAGATATCAAAGCCTGTGGATGCTTACGGAGATATTGCAAGTGCTTCCGTAGGTAATTCTCAAATTCTGTTTTGAAATCTGGATGGGTGGGGTAGCCTTGTATGAGTTTTTTTTGGTCATACTTTATTTTTTTGATATATTGGTCTAAGGTGTCAAATTGACGATTTTTCTCATCACGGTCAGGGTCATTGCGACTAATTGGGTCATCTTGTAGGCAGTGATAGACAAAAATTTCGGGTTTACCACTCTCTAATGCCTCAGTATATTCATAATCAGTACCACTGAGGTATTCACGCCCGTCAATGACGGTAGGTGTTCCCATGCGTGTCCAAAAGATAACCACTACTAAATCACATTCTGATGGCAAAATAAGGTATTTATTGACTGTTTTTTGGGCATTTTCCTTGACAGATGGCGGTACTTCACCTTCCCAACGGTAAAGTCTGATGGTGGCAAACATATCATCATAGTCATGACTTTTATTGAAGGCATCTACTACGGCTTGGGCATCATCGCGTTCTTGTGGCACATCACTGGGTGACGAGAGGAAAATTGTAAATATTGGTAGGTTTTTGGTCATTGGGCATCATCCCCACATATAAATCCTAATAGCATGACCAAATTATATCCCAAAAGGGAACATGGGCACAACAATATGCGCCCACCAATTTATTTTTATGCCCAACCATTGACCATCTGCACGCCAACAACGACCAGCGCCATCACCAGCACGATACTGAGCAATCCGCCCACAAAACGCACCTTGCTAGGACGTTTTTTGAGTGGGACATAGGCATGTGCCACTGCCAGCGCCACCGTCAACACACCCACGTGTGACCATTGTGCGCCTGTAAATGCGCCCATCACCACCATCAGGATGATGCCGAGTATCCACTGCAATCCGACTAATCCCGCCCACGATGCAACGATAATATGGGTGCGTTTGTCATAAGACGCATTTTGCACATAGCGGAAAAATAGCCATCCAAACGCGACAATGGTCATCACAACGACCAACCAACGCACACCCGAATGGGCTTGAAGTAAAAATTCTGTCATAACATTTTTCTCCTTATAGTCAATATTGACTAATCAACACTGGCTAATTATAACAACATCTATTTTGAATAGCAATTGTATGAAAATAAAAAGCTCCTTACATAGAATAAGGAGCAAAATCACTATTATTAATTAAAGATAAGAATTAACGATTGCTGTATAGCTTTTTCCAGCGTTCAGTTAATTCTTTGACAGTTTCTTCCCGTTTTTCAATTCCAACATAACCTACTGTGACTGTTGGTTTTCCACAGCCTACACACTTTTCACCTTTACTTGCCAATTGATAGCGATTGCAACTACCACAAAAATATCTGTCTTCCACAAGATTCTCCTTTCAAATAGGTTTTTGTATCAATCGTTATTGAATAGGTGTGACGTTATAAACGATATAACCAGAATTGCCATAGCCACTTTCTGGAATCCATCCAATGTAATCTCCCCGCACACCAAGTATACGGACATTGAGAAACAGCATCACTGCTGAATATCCCTCTGGTGTGCCACAACGCGACGCTCCAATAATCTCAAATCTTGTTCCTGCATCAAACCCAAATCCATACTCACTCACAGCACTGCTGATATGAATTCTGAGTGGTAAGTCATATTCAAAAATGCCGCGTTGTCCGATATAACTAAACTGCGAATGTCCTGAATGTCTACATGTGGAAGGTGTGAACGAATCAATCTGATTGACAGCACTAGATGATTGCGATGTATTTTGAGCGATTGGTTGCGACTGTGCAGGCGATTGAATCGTTGCAGATTGGGTTATTGGTGATAAGGATGCCACACTATCCTGAGATTGATTTTGGGGATTAATTGGCTGAGTTTGAACAA
The DNA here is from genome assembly GCA_034436595.1 of Anaerolineae bacterium. Lineage (GTDB taxonomy): Bacteria > Chloroflexota > Anaerolineae > Aggregatilineales > Phototrophicaceae. The sequence goes on from DAOTUO010000184.1 coordinate 2,582, forward strand.
TTTGATTAGGGAAAATCATAGTTGCCCATACCGGTGTTGTTTGAATAATTTGTATCGTTTTAACCGCTAGAAAAGCAAAGATACCCCATGCAATTAATAAAAATACTGTTGCAAACCATTGTTGATAGCGAGGAGGTGGAAGTGGCATTATTATTGCCCTCCACCACTGAGAATGGTAACAATGATACCAAAAGCCATACAGATAATAACAAGCCATATCATCAAATTGATGAAGATTGCCACCCCGACCAATATGGCTATTATGGATACACTAATGACTGTTCCACCTGTTGGAAAAGCATTTGCCATTGCCAACCAATGATAACGGATACGAATTGGAAATAATGTTCCCAATGAAATGGTCATCACACATAATGTCAAAAATAGATTAGCCAAATTTAGCAGAGCTAAGTAAGGAAGAAGGGTATATGCAAATCTAAAAATACCATTGATAAGGTCTGCCCCAATAAGCCAAAATCCACCGTGCTGAATCTGGATGAAAAAGGTTTGATGCGGCACAGTGATAAATATCACCAACAATATTACTTCAGTGATAAGTGTCAACCAAACACTCCGCTTAAGAACTTGTTGAAAGGCGATAGGCATTTGGTGATAATTACCCGCATCCTTTAATAGAGCATTTAGAGAAATGTGTTGCATAATCATCCCCTTATTGGATATTAACCTTCATCACTCCAAACCCAATGATCTAAGTAATACCACATTGCCAGTGGCATCCCATTCACTTTTTTAGTTTCATCAATATGCAATCCAAAAAGAATAGGGTCTAAATTACCTGTAGTTATCGCACTTCCCATCATCAACGCTCCAGCTGGAGCGAGTGTGAGTGCTACTCCAGCCACTGCAATCATTCCAGTTAGAATGGCTAAGTGTCCAACTGAATTCCAAAAGCTCAATGCTGTATACGTTGCATTTTCGGCTTGTCTGAGCAATCGCTTCGGTGGCGGGGGTGCAATCAATTCATAAGGGACTCGTTGCCCATCTCCAACTGTGTTCTTTGGGATTTCATGTGCAATAAAAATAGATTCAAAATTAAGCCCAGATGCTTGAATTTTTTCTAATGTTTTGCGAACACGAATTGGTATATGAAATGATTTACCGATTCGTCTCCCAAAAATAGATTTATGGGGTTGATAAGTAGGATCGTTGGGTAAAGACATAATTGCCCAATCACTCTGTTGACCACGTTGAACTCGGTGATCATCAAATACAGGCGAAAATCCGACAGGTTTTATAGATAATTGATTTCTCTGTGTCACTAAATGCACTTGTTCATAGCGCTGATATAATACGGGAGATATTTTTGCAAGTTGTATCATACTAGGTTTTTGTTGCATCATTGCGAGTGATGAAGTGCTTGTGCGTTGATAGGCAGGCACAATATCATTTTCACTTACAGGAGCTTCTAAAACCATCTGTGCAAAACGATTTTGAATAATAGTGGTGTGATTGTTCATTATAAACTCCTAACCTAAAGGTATTAACTATAATGTTAACACATCTCTGTGAGGAAAAAGATTAGAAAATACGATTATTTTATTTCATTTTCAATACTATTTTTCCGCAACCAATCGGCAATCACATCCCAATCGGTTTCACCCTGTGCGATTTGCAATACAAACGACAAGGCTTGTTCTTCATCCCACGTCACCGCATACCCATTCATCTCCAAAAATAAGATGGTGGCGAGGACAGAGGTGCGTTTGTTGCCATCCACAAAGGCATGATTGCGCGACAACGAATGAAAGAGTGATGCGGCTTTGTCGTGAATGGTGACATAAGCATCTTCCCCGAATGCGCTGGTCATCGGGCGCAACGTGGCAGATTCCAACAAATCCACATCGCGCAATTGTGAGCGTCCGCCAATGAGTTCCTCGTTGATGAGGATGAGTTCTACAAGGTTGAGATAACGAATATCTGCCATTAGCGTTTATCCAATTCATCCAAGAGCCATTTATGCGTGCTGATAAGCGCACACACACGCGCACGAAAGGCGGTTTCGTTGGTCTGGCGTTCCACATATTCGGCAATGGCAATTTTGAGCAGTTCAGAAATATCCCGATTTTGGGTTTTAGAAATCTCTTGTAATTGCAATACAAGCCGTGTTTCGAGTTGAATATCCATAAGGTGTCCGTGTATGATGATATTGATAAGACAATTTTGATGAAGGAAAATGTTTAATATGACTGTATCAAATCCCATTCCCGTCACCATTTTAACAGGCTTTTTGGGTGCGGGCAAAACAACGTTGCTCAACCATGTCCTAAAATCAGAACACGGCTTGCGCGTGGCAGTATTGGTCAATGATTTTGGCGCAGTAAATATAGATGCCCAATTGGTGGTAGAAGCCCGCGAAGAAGATACCATCGAGCTGTCTAACGGGTGTATTTGTTGCACGATTCGCGGGGATTTAATCGCCTCACTGGTCAAATTGACCCAACGCGAGATTCCGCCCGAATACATCATCATCGAAGCCAGTGGGGTATCTGACCCACTCGAAATAGCGATGGTGTTCCGTCAACCCGCCCTCAGCCAATTAATCATGGTGGATGCCGTCCTCGCCGTGATAGATGCCGAGCAAATCCTCACGCTGGAGCGTCAAAACGAGACGATGGCGGTTCTACAAGTGGGGTCTGCCGATATTGTCGTCATCAACAAAGTTGACCTTGTGACGGCGGATGAACGCGCTACGGTGGAAAAATGGGTGCATAAAATTATGCCCAAAGCCCGTATTTTACAGACGACTTACGGGCGTGTGCCGATGGAATTGTTACTAGGGCAAGGCACATTTTCGTATGAAAAACTAGCGGAACGCGATTCTGCCGATGTGCATGTCCATGCCGAAGGCGAAATTCACGACCATGACCATCATCACCACGACCACAGCCTCATTTTTAGCACATGGCATTGGCAATCTGAGGAATTATTATCGCTACGGGCGGTGCGCCGTGTGGTAGACAGCCTACCCAAGACGGTCTATCGTGCCAAAGGGATTTTATACCTGTTGGATGACCCCGACACCATGGGCATTTTGCAGGTGGTGGGCAAACGTGCCAGCATCACATGGGGCAGAAAATGGGGAAATACTGCGCCTATCTCGCAAATTGTGGTGATTGCCGAACACGGCGGACTCGATACACCTCTGCTCCAATCACAATTTGAGGCGACCATCGCCAAAAATGCGCCAAAATCAGATATTGGCAAATTAGCAGATATGGCACTTGGTTGGTTACGTGGCAAAAAGGAATAAATTATGCTGGAATGGCTCATCATCGGCGGGGGGATACACGGCACAGCACACGCCCTAAATTTCATCCGCAAGCACCGACTATCCCACGCGCAAATCGGGATATTAGACCCGCATCCGCACCTATTGGGACGCTGGAAACATATCACCGCCAATGTTGGCATGTCGCATTTGCGGTCACCGGGCGCACATCACCTGCACGATGACCCATTTCACCTGCGGACATTCACTGAAATCACTGCCACCGACTATCCGCCGCCAATTGCTTTATATGAGCGCCCCGCCCTATCACTATTCAACACCCATAGCGAGGCGCTTATCGCCCGTTTTGGATTGGAAAACAGCCATATTCACGGCACAGCACATGGCATGGAAAAAATAATAGGTGGCTGGCGGATTCATACCGACCACGCGCCAATAGATGCCAAACGGGTGCTATTGGCAATGGGCGCGAGTAACTTTTTACATATCCCCACATGGGCAAAAACAGATATGCCTATTTATCATGTATTCGATGAAAAATTCAATCGTGCCGATGTCAAAAATGGGCATTGGCTGGTGATCGGCGGGGGCATCAGTGGCGCACAAACGGCGCTTGCAGTCGCAGAAAATGGGGTGGATGTGACCCTCATCACACGCCATAGGATTCCGATACACGATTTTGATAGCGACCCATGTTGGGTGACACGCCTATGCTTGGCAGATTTTTATGCCACCAGTGATTTTTCTGTCCGCCGTGCGATGGTAAAGCAGGCGCGGTATAAGGGGTCTATGCCTTATGATGTGGCAGAAGAATTGACCACCGCCATCGCTATGGGGATGATTCGGGCGGTGATAGGTGAGGTTGTTCATGCCGACCACACGCCGTTTCGGGTCATCATGACAAATGGACGCGAATTTTTTGCCGATGGGGCGATTTTGGCGACAGGCTTCGCCACATCCCCGCCGATTCCCGCATGGCTGGCAGAGACGATTACCCGCCATGACCTGCCCCTCGCGCCAGATGGGTATCCTGTGGTGGATAAAGGGTTATGCTGGTCAGACGGGTTATATGTGACGGGTGCATTGGCAGAATTAGAAATTGGCGCAACCGCACGCAATATCATTGGCGCACGGTTGGCGGTGGAACGCCTTATCCACCGATGATTTCCAACGTAATGCCTTTTTCATCCAATACTGTCCGCAAGGCTTCCCATTGGTCGGCGCGGACAACCACCGCCAAATCGCCCAACCGTGCGCCAAGATAACGGCGGGTGGCGGGTGTCTCTAAAATAAAATTCATCACCTCTAGCGATGTCGTCCGCAAGACCAGCAGGCGCTCTAAGGTCACACTCGATACGGCGCTGGTCTTGGGTGGCATGAGCAATTTTGCCACCGATGCAGGCAATGGCGCATTATTGGTGATGCGTTTTAAGAATGTGACAATATGGTCGGCGGTGATTTCTTGTTCATTGGCACGGCGAATACTCTCTGGTGTCAGTTTATAGGTATAAGGCGCGGTGGCATTGGCTTTGCCCTCCCATGAGGTGAAGCGCATCACCTGAAAACGGTCTATACGCCCCACTTTGCGCGACAGCTGAATCGTGCCATCGAGGTTGAGGCGCATGGGGTCGTCTTGGTCTGGGGTGGCGGGGAATTGTTCCCACCCCACAAATGCCCGTCCATAGGCATTGAGGCGCACGGCATCATCGGCTAAATCCACCATGCCTAACCAATAAAGCGGATAATTGGCATAAAATTCGAGCAATGAGCCTTCTACGGCATCCCAATTTTCAAATCCTTTGAGGTATTCGTCATCGGCGCTGAGGATATTCCACTGGGTATAATCTCCGTTGGGGCGCTGAAAATCGGGTTCTGTCTCTTTGATGGCAGTGATAAAATCGGTGAGCGACCACCACGCCCCACGCGGGGTAAAATCGCGCAGAAATTCACGCAATGCTTCACGTCCCGCATTGGGATGATATTCCCACAACGGGTCTTGGGGGGTTAGCCCATCCACATGCCATAATTCCCGATAAAAACGGCTTTTCATCCATGCCGTGATGAGGGTTTGCAATTGGCTCACCCGTTTTTCTTCTAGCCACTTACGCGCCTCTGTTCGGCGGACATACAAATGACCCTCATTCACCTCTACCAAATCGGCGGTGATAGCAAGCGCAAGCATGAACGTGAGGCGAGGTTCATCATCATTGAGCAATTGCGGGGCGAGTGCGATACGGTCATCATCGGCAAGGTATACTTCGTCTAATTTTCCGCCACGCACTTGGATATACACCAAAAGCGCGGTCATATCATCCACGATGCTGGTATCTGCTGTTTGTAGTGGGGTGATAGTGCCTTCTAGCGGTTCAATGGTGTGCATATCGGCTTCATCATCGCCATCATCTATAAAATCACCCTCATCATCACCTAAATTGGCATAGCCCGTTTTATGCGATGGCAAGGCGTGGGTGAGGCTTGGCGGGATATACCAATACACACGCGGTCCACTGGCGACATGCTCAAATGCCTCATAAATCAGTCCACGATAATACAGCGCCTCTGCGATGCCATCGGGGTTTTCGTGGGGCTTTTTTTGCTCAATTTGTGATTCACCCATCTTGCGGATTTTCCCCAAAATGCGCTCCATCATGGCTTGTGGCAATTTGCCCTGTGACCCCAAAAAGGTCTGTAATCCCTGCCGTTGCTCATGGGTCAATTTTTCCCATACAATCTCGGCAACGTCTGGGTTGGTCATCTGATAACTCAGTTTTCCCGCCAAATCTTTGGCAGATATGCCACTGGGGTCTAATTGCCAAAAGCGGGCGATAATCCGCAGAATAGCAAGGTCATGATTGGTTAAACTCGAATGTAAATCGGGCAATGGTGACATAAATCCCTCACACGGCATAAACTAGGCTGATTATTAGTTCTATTGTATGCCGATTTTGGTCACGACACAAACATCATGCCCCTACTCCATCAAGACTTCCCATTCGCCCATTGCCGTTTCGAGGTCGGCTTCGGTTTGCATGTATTCCCCGCCCAAATCACTCACGGCTTTGGCATCGCCTTTGGCGCTGGCAGATTCGATGGCGCTATGCAATTCTTCTAGCTTATTTTCGAGTGTATGAATCTTGCTTTCCACCGCTTCTAGTCGTTTTTTGAGCTGAAATGGATTCAGTCCATGTGCTTTTTTGGCGGGAGTGGTTTTTGACGCGGATGTTGGCTTGCCATTGGTGGGCGGTTTATCAGACGTTACCGAAAGTGCCAAATTGTTGCGAGTAGCAACAAATTCACGATAAGTTCCGTTAAAAATGACCATTTTGCCCACACTCGCTTCCCAGATTTGGCTGGCAAGCGCATCTATTAAATAGCGGTCATGGCTCACCAACAAGATTGTCCCGTCAAATTGGGATAACACCTCTTGTAGCACTTCTTGGCTATCTATATCCAGATGGTTGGTCGGCTCATCCAACAGCAATAAATTTGCACCAGACAGCGCCAATTTTGCCAATGCTAACCGTCCACGCTCCCCGCCCGATAGCGTATCTACGGTGCGGAACGAATCATCGCCACTAAACAGAAAACTGCCCAAATAGCTACGGGCTTCGCTCACGGGCATGTATTTTGTCTCTACAATTTCATCCACCAGTGTATTTCTGGGATTGAGGCGTTCATGTGCCTGTGCAAAATACCCGACTTTGACCGATGCCCCTAATGCCACATCCCCCGCCAATGGTGGCAGATGTTCGATGACCGTTTTGAGGAAGGTGCTTTTGCCAACGCCATTGGGTCCGATGAGGGCGGCAGTTTCACCACGATACAGGGTCAATTCTGGGACGATGAACAGGGGCGCAGGGGCATCGGAATACCCCACAGACAAATTTTTTGCCATGAGGACTTTATCCCCGCTACGAATGGCACTTTGCAGGCGCAAACTCATATCTTTACGTTCACCGCGTGGTCTGCCGATAATTTTACCGCGTCGGCGCATGGTCTCTAATTTTTTCTGACGACCTTTTGCCTGTGCGGTGAGTTGGCTACCCATGTGCTTGCGGATAAAAAATTCTTCTTTGGCGATAAATTCTTGTTGTGCCTCATATTCTTTGAGCAGGCGCTCATGACGCTCGGTACGTTGGCTCACATAATGGCTATAATTGCCCCGATACGTCTCTAGTGCGCCATAATCCAATTCCCAGATGGCGCTGGCAAAATTATCCATAAAATAGCGGTCATGGCTTACAGCCAGCACCGCACCGTCAAATTCTTTGAGGAAACCCTCTAGCCATTCCACCGCATTGATGTCCAGATGGTTAGTCGGCTCATCCAAAATCAGTAAATCAGGCGATGTGAGCAATAACCGCCCCAATAAGGCGCGGGTTTTTTGCCCGCCAGATAACACCGATAGCGACAAGCCATAATCATCTTCATCGAAACCTACCCCATGTAACACGGTGCGGATGCGGTTGATATAGGTATAGCCACCGAGTCGCTCAAATTTTTCTTGCAACGCCCCATATTCTTTGATAGCAATATCGTGTTTGGTGGGGTCGGCTAAATCGTATTCGAGTTGTGAGAGTTGGGTTTCCATCGCCCGCAGATGGTCAAAGGCGCGGAGTTGTTCTTCATATAGGGTATGGTCGCCTGCGAGTTCTGGACGTTGGGGCAAAAACCCGATGGTAACACCCCGCGCCGTAGTGACATTACCCGTTGTGGCGCTATCTATCCCCGCCAAAATATTGAGGAGGGTGGTTTTTCCTGCGCCATTGGGTCCCACGAGGGCAATGCGTGATTTATGGGGAATATCCACACTAATATTAGCAAAGACCTCATCGGGTCCATAAAATTTAGACAGTTCACTTGCGACTAATAACGACATAATGCCTAGTATCCTTTTTTGATGATACAGGCATTATATCGGATAGGTGGCAGGTCATTCAACAGCGTTATTTTTATGATATGATGAAATTTATCAGATGATAGAAGGTTATGAGCATGTCAAATCCCATTGAATTGCCAGATGATGACGATGAAACCATCCGCAAAGCATTTTTAGAGGCATGGCATGAGGTCATGACCAATGCCCCTACACGGTCTATTTGGGATATTTTGGCAGAGATTGACGATGAATCAGATTATGAGGATTCAATCTCTGCGGATACCGATTGATAGTATGACGGATAGTTGCCTCTCAGCATACCAGCAACAGATAAATCTTCATCTAATTCATGCCAGTGTATGCCCAAAAGCGACAATTCCATATTTTGACGTTGTTCTGATGTCGCATTTTGTAGGCGTGGATACCAAACCAATGGCGTAGCAATCTCGCGCCCATCGGCAAGCCGTACAATCAGCATATCCTCGCTAAAATCAACACTCACAGGTCGGTCTTGTGGACGTGGTGCATCATTCTGATTTGTCATCATTCACTCCAAAAAAATTATCCCAACTTTCTATCAAATATGCCATATTATCGGCTAAATGTCGTTCAATTTGTTTGAGTTCACGCGAATTAAATCCATAATTCCATGCGAATTCTAATGGTTCTAGCCAATATTTAGCCTGATTTTCAGCAGATTTGATATGAATATGGCGCGGTTCATCATTTTCATTGGAATAAAAGAAAAATCGAAATGCGCCAATTTGCATCACGGTTGGCATAGTGCTTATTCCCACTCAATGGTCGCTGGGGGTTTGCTGGTGATGTCGTATGTCACGCGGTTAATCCCCTTCACCGTATTCACAATACGGCTACTGGCACGCGCCAAAATATCAAACGGGATACGCGCCCAGTCTGCCGTCATAAAATCATCGGTGGTCACAGCACGTAGCACCAATACTTCCTCATACGTCCGATTATCCCCCATCACGCCCACACTTTTCACAGGCAATAATACCGCAAAGCATTGCGATGTTTGTGCGGGTGTATCGCCATGCGGGTGGAGCATATCGGCTTTGGCAAGTTCATCCAAGAAAATCGCATCTGCCTCACGCAATGTTTCGAGGCGTTCCCATGTAATTTCACCCAAACAGCGTATAGCGAGTCCGGGTCCAGGGAAGGGTTGCCTCCAGATGATGCTATCGGGCAAGCCCAACGCGCTACCCACTTTGCGGACTTCATCTTTGAATAAATCGCGCAATGGCTCTACAAGGTCAAATCGTTCTTTGAAATCGGCGGGCAATCCACCGACATTATGATGACTTTTTATCGTTTTGGCGGTCTTATGCCCTGCGGCACTCTCTATCACATCGGGATAAATTGTCCCCTGTGCCAAAAAGCGAATCCCCGTGAGCACATCGGCTTGGGCGCGGAATACATCAATAAAGTGTTTGCCAATGATTTTACGTTTGGCTTCTGGCTCAGTTTGACCATTGAGCGCCTCCAAAAATTGCTCTGTCGCATCTACGGCGATGAGATTCATGTGTTGTTGGTCACGGAACACCGATACCACCTGTTCCGATTCGCCTTTTCGCATCATGCCCGTATTCACAAATACGCAGACCAATTGCTCACCCACAGCGCGGTTAATCAGCGCCGCGGCAACCGCACTATCCACACCACCGCTCAGTGCCAATAGCACCCGTCCACCACCTACTTGGGCGCGAATATTTTCTACGGCATCCTCAATAAAGGCGGCAGGTGTCCATTTTGGGGTGCATCCACAAATATCGAATATAAAATGGCTGATGACGATCATGCCATGCTCGGTATGACGCACCTCTGGGTGAAATTGAACCGCATATAATTTGCGCGAGGCATCGCCAATGGCGGCAAGTAACCCATTATCCGATTGCGCGAGAATCTCAAATCCTTGTGGTGGGGTCTCTACATGGTCACCATGCGACATCCACACCGTCATTTCATGAGGTAAATCGCCTAATAGCGTATTTTTTATCATCTGAATCAACCGTCCACGCCCATATTCACGGGTTGTCCCGCCAGCCACTTTTCCGCCGAGTGCTTGTGCCATGAGTTGCATCCCATAACATACACCCAACATGGGGGCATCACCGATATGAATGGTGGGCGACAATTTTGGCGAGTCGGTCTCATAAATACTGCTGGGTCCGCCAGAGAGGATAATCCCTTTAGGGGCGTGGATTGCCAATTCATCGGCAGAGACATCATGTGCAAATACCTCTGCATACACGCCCAATTCACGGATACGTCGTGCAATCAGTTGGGTATATTGTGAGCCAAAATCGAGTATGGCAATGCCACTCTGCCGTAAGCTATCGGTCATACGAGTTTTATCCCTCAATTGTATCGGTTGATGGGTTCATTTTAATCGGTTTGATGGGGATATGCGAGAGAATTTTGGGGCAAATATGGGGAAAGAAACAGAGGGCGCAACGGTGTGCGCCCTCTGTTGGTTAAAATGCGAGAATACCCGCAGGGTCTTGTGTCTGATTGCTACTTGTCCCGCGAATCTCAAAATGCAAATGGGATCCAGACGAATTACCCGTATTACCCACTGCACCAATCACTTGCCCTGCTACCACATCCTGCCCGCAATTGGTGTAATATTCGCTCAAATGGGCATATAAAGTGATAGTTGGTCCATGAACGATGGCAATCATATAACCATAGCCAAAACTATCCCACCCAGAGAATATCACACGTCCGCCATTGGCGGCTTTGACAGGTGTGCCAACTGGGGCGGCGAGGTCTATGCCAGTGTGCCAACTGGAGTACCCGCGTGTGATGACATAACCACCATCCAACGGGTTTGACCAAAAGCTACCACCCACAATTTCTTGTGGCGGACAAGACCCTTGTTGCCCCTGCTGAAATCTCACTCTGGGCGGGGCGGGTGGTGCAGATGGATTACTGCCATTGGTCGTCCCACCTGTTTCGCCAGGGATAATCTCAATTGCCACTTGCCACACAATTTCTTCAGCTTCACCATTCGGAAAAAATAGCGGCGTGCCATTGCGTGGGGTCGTTTGTGGGGTGAGCGATTGCTCTTGTACCACAACACGATTGAAGGACGAATCGAGTACGATATACGGGTCTGCTAGTTTGTATTGTTCGGTTAATTCGGCAATGGTGGTGCTACCAAATGTCTTGATATACACACCATCCACAGGCGGGATAATGACTACATCACCCGGACGCAATACCTGAACGATTTTGCGCGGATTTGACCATGCGATGGTCTCTGGTTGCAGATTAAAACGGATAGCCATGGTATCTATGGTATCGCCTTGAACGGCAACATATTGAATCACCTCATTACGGGGGCGTGAGGGAATAATGGTGAATGGTTCTAGTAAATTGCGCCCCACCTGCCCGCCAACCGCCTCTAATTGCGATGAAACAGGTTGTGCCAGTAATTCTTGGGCAATACTAGCATCAATCACAGGAAACGCACCCACTACACCCGCATTAATGGTGATGTCTGGTGGGGTTGTGGGAATCACAGTAGTAGCGACCACCTCATCGGTGGTTTGCACGACTTGATTGGGGGTGTCTGTCACGGCGACGACAGGCGCATCGACAGGTGGTGTGAGCAACATCACGACTGTGCAAACCGTGAGCGAAATTGCCATCACAATCAGAAATAAGCCGATGATAGGATTGCCACGCTTGACATCAACCTGCGGAAAAATCCCTGTAGGGCGTGTATCTTCTAATGGGTCTTGAGCCTCATCAGGTAAAAGTTCATCTTCAAAGTAGTTTTTTTTGCCCGTCATAATTTATAATCCTTTGTCGCTAATCTGTTTTAATGGTAGTCAGGTTTCAGATGTTTCGCAAGCCTGCATAGGACAATCGTTAGGAAAAATCACATGGAATATAGGCAAATCCCACCCATAACCCTATCCGAGAAAGTATCATCACTCGCGCCACAACTCATCGTGTTATGCCTCATTTTGCTCATTGCGACCTATTTGCGGATGACCAACCTACCCAATAACCCCGCATGGTATACCGATGAAGGCACACATCTGAGCATTGTCCATCACCTATTGCGCGGAGAAATCCGTTATTTTGCCGTGACAGATTCCATGCTCCTATTTGCCCGTCCACCTCTCTTTCATGCGTGTTTGGCGCTGGTCAGTCATTTTTTTGGTGAGGGTATCGCCACCTTGCGCGGATTTACCGCAATACTCGGCATACTCTCGGTGGGGTTGCTGTTTATCCTGATAAAAAGCCTCACCCACAACCCATTTTTTGCGCTATGGGGGGCATTTTTATATGCCATCTATCCCCAAGCCGTCCTCTATAGCCGTTTTGGATTTAGCTATGCCCTACTCACACCGATAATCGTGCTACTATGCCTATTTCTAACCCGATTTATCCAAACAGGGCGTTGGAATTTTTTGGCATTGGCGGGGATTTTGGCGGGCATTGGGTTATTGGGCGATATTATGATGGGCGCGGTTATCGTGATTGTGGCGCTCATCACATTTTTTAAGTCACCCAAAATGCTCCTATGGCTAATACCCCTCATGGGGTTGCCGTTTGGGGTGTATGGTGGGATTATGCTCATCGGGCATCCGGACGCATTTCTATTTGACCTCAATTTTACGCTCAATCGGCTGGGGGGAATTTCCATCGCCCAACAACTGAATACCATCAGCGAAAATTTCACCATGCTCCTGTCTACCGATTTATGGTTTCCATTGGGTGTGGTGGGCATATTTCTCATCAAACCACCCGCCCTGCGTGTGGCGAGCGCCTGCTTGGTGTTGTTAACCATCGTCATTATCGGGCGTACTGTGGCGCTGTTTCATCTGAGCTTCTATTATATGAGTCCGTTATTCCCCATCATGATTTTGGGCGTTGCCACCCTCACATGGCGCGGTGGCGATTATCTGATGACCAGTTTCATGCCCATGTTTGCCAATTTGCGCTTTATCACCCAAATGCCCGTGTGGATACATCGGCTTATGGCGGGGATGTGCATGATGGCACTCATTGGCGCACCGCTTTGGTATAGCACCCAATACACCATTAACGGCATTAATTCACACATTCCCACCGCCATAGACCCCTTTTTGGTGGATGGTACAGATGGTGAGGCGGTTATCGCCTTTTTTGAGACCATCGCCACCGAAAACACCCTTATCTTGGCATCACCGAGTATCGGCTGGGCGTTGGAACTATATACATCGGCACAAGTCGCAGATTGGCAAATGCACATCGCTTATATCGGCTACGATGCCATCCACCTGCCCTATAATTTACCCCATGAGCGATATGCGTTTATCCCCACCAGTGACCGCGCCGATTATGTGGTGATAGACAATATTTGGCGCAATTGGGGCAATTTTCATGTGCCAGAGGCGTTGGTGCTATATAATACGATTTTGGCGGAATGGGAACTGATTTTTGAGGCGGGGACACTAGCCGTCTATGGGCGACCACGTTAAAATAGGGGAAATTAATTTTTTGTGGAGACCTATTTTATGAAAATTCGTGTGGATTGGGATAATAACGACCAAACTATGATTTGTTGGCAATTTTCACCAGAATGGCTATGGGAGGATTTTTATTTGGCGGCGGGGATTATTTCGGTCACGCTCCGCAAAAAAGCCACACATGGCAAACCGATTTCACTCATTTTGCATACAGGCGACACCGCACCAGGACGCGGAGCGGCGCTCACCCATACCCAAAATGCGCTCCTCATCAAACCCGATGGACGTGATGTAATTGTGGTGGCGGGTACACATCCGTTTACACAACGCATTGTGCAGTTATTTGGGCAATTATATGGGGAAATGGCAGATGTGAATTTGGTTAGCACCCCAGAAGAAGCCCGCGCCCTCATTGTAGAACAACGTGGCGCGGGTACATAATTGTTTATTGAATCTGTGGCTTGCGGGCATCTAAGAAGCCCTGAATATGGCTGACAAAGCGGTTGATTCGCTCGGCATAATCTGGCAGATATTTCTGAATATCTTTGAGGGTACTGAGCAATAATTCCAGTGGATAGGTGGCATCTGGCGGAGCAGTGGGTAATGCTTCGTCTAGCACCTTCCACGCATCATCAAATTTGCCTTGTGCCACCCGTGAGGTGATTAAATCGGCATACGCCCAATAATTTTCGACCTCTGCATACACTTCTGCTTGGGCGAGGCGTTCTACCCGTTGATAGGTACGCACCATTTTTTCGTGTTCGCCCGTTATCATATACAGTTGGGCGAGGTTGCTAAACGGATAGGATGAACTCTTGGTCGCATGAGTAGCGCGTTCATATATCTCAATCGCCTCTTTATATTGCTCACGGCGTTTATATAGACCGCCAAACGCACCCCACCACGATTCACCATCTTCATCGAGTAATTTGGGATATTTTGGCAACACATCCAAAAAGTAACGTTCAGACTCATTGTACATTTTGTTACGCTCAACAGACTGATGTGGCTGGTTGAGTTTGTCGCCCATCCGCCGACACACATACGCCAATGCCGCCATCGCTTGGGGGGATTGTGCATCTAATTCCAATGCCTGCTCAATATGGCGTTTAGCTTCATTTAAATCACCTTTTTGGGTGAACACATATCCCAAACGATAATGAATAATAGGGTTTGCACCATCTAACTCTAATGCCCGTTCATAAGTCTCGATTGCCCCTAAATAATCTTGTGCCTTATATTGACGTTCTGCCGATGGCAATAATGCCAGCGCAAGATTGGCATTTGCACCTTGCTTTTGCTGTTTGGCGATTGCCGATTGCAACAGGACATTTTGGTTTGCCTGAATTTTGTTATTGGAGACGGTAAAATCCTCAAAATATTTATTCATGACGACTTTCATGTCTTCTTCAAAACTCTCTCTGGATTTTTTCAGTTCTTCTTTTGCCGATGCCAATTGCGAAAACCCAAACAAACCAGCCACAACCGCCACCACAGGAACAATAATCCCCAAAATAATACCCACCGCCCCACTGGTCGCTTCGAATAATCCCAGTAGGTTAAACGCCAAATCATTGGCGCGTTGGGCTTCTGCTAAGGCTTGTTGGGCTTCTACCAAAAGTACCTGTACTTGCTCATCGGTCACAGGAACGGGTGGTGGGGTTTCTTCTTGCGCCCAAGCAGGCAAACTCGCCAAAAAGATAACTATGAAAATCACACTATACCGAAAAAATCGCATATCAATTCCCTTTGTTAAGCGTGTCCCAAAAATTTAATGCTCAATTTTTGGCGGATAGAGTCCGCCCCCTCATTTGTCCCGACCAGTTGAATATCACCTCCGCGCAAAATGGCGCGTAAGACGGTTTGTGTGGTGCGCCCCGTCCGAAATGCAGTAGATACTTCATCGGCGGCACGTCCACTGCCATCAAGGACGATAATTGGCAATTTGTGCTTGTCGCGGGTGGTCGCCAAATAAATCTCTTGCATGGCGATTTTCCCCCCATTAATCAAAATACCCACCGCAGGTTTGCGAGCCATCGTGCCAGCACCGCTCATGGTCATGGTGAGATTGATAATCGTCTCGCTCTCCTCGCCCCACTGGTCGCCCTCTATCAGCACAAAATGGGTATGACCATCTTCTAATTCGGCTTGGGAGTTGGGATTGGGATGGTCTGGATACGAGACAAGTCCGCGTGGTGTGACCCCTAATAGGGGAAATGTATAGCCATGGCGAATCCGAATATCGCCACACATCTTCATAATGCCCGATTCTGTGCCACCATCAATGATGGTGATGCTATTTTGCTGTGCAAACAACAAAACTGCCTCCATCATGAGTTCCGTTTGTGCTTTATCATAATCACTCATACCCGATGCGCCCCCACTGACAAATAAAATCGGTTGGGGAGGTGTGAAGCCGAGCGTCCGCAATAAAAATGAAGAATGCTCATTTGGTTTGGCACGAATCGCTTTGGCAGTATTGCCATTTGGAAACCTTATGGTGAAAAGTGTATTGAGATTCGGTAGACTACTCATATTGTTTTTTATTCATCCTATCACTTCGCCCACCTTAAAAAGAGACCTGATTATGCCTGCACCGTTTTATTCAGAATTACTGTCATGGTATGACCAACATGCCGAGCCACTCCCATGGCGTATTTTGCCACAAGACCGACTTCACACGACACCCAATCCCTATTATGTGTGGCTATCGGAGATTATGCTCCAACAAACCCAAGTAGAGACCGTCATTCCTTATTATAATCGGTTTCTAAGTACCTACCCAACCATCCAAGACCTTGCCAACGCACCGTTAGAAAGCGTCATGAAATTATGGGAAGGTTTAGGTTATTATAGCCGTTGTCGAAATTTACACCAAACCGCAAAGCAAATTTCTGCCCAAAATGGGCAATTTCCCCCAACTATTGAGGGGCTAATGCGTCTATCGGGTGTGGGTCGCTATACAGCGGGCGCAATTGGCAGTATCGCCTTCGATATTTCTGCGCCTGTCCTCGATGGCAATGTCATCCGCATTTTTGCCCGTCTCACCGATTTAACCGATGATGTCACCATCTCTGCCACCAAAGAATCGCTATGGGACTTGGCAGAAGCATGGATGCCCCAAACCCGTCCGGGTGATTATAACCAAGCATTGATGGCGTTGGGGCAACATATCTGCACACCCCGCAATCCTAAATGTGAGATGTGTCCCATTATGGCGCATTGTCTTGCGTATGCCCATAACACCCAATCGGAACGCCCTGTCAAACAAAAAAAATCCCCCACCCCACATTATGATGTCGTCGCAGGGGTAATTTATGGTGACGATGGGCGCATCCTCATCGCCCAACGCCCCAATGAGGGGTTATTGGGTGGCTTATGGGAATTTGCGGGTGGCAAACAAGAAACAGGTGAAACCATGCCCCAAACCCTCATCCGCGAATTGCAAGAGGAACTCGGTATCACCGTGGCGGTGGATGATTTTATTGTTAACGTGAAGCACGCCTTCACCCATTTCAAAATTACCCTCCATGCGTATGCCTGTCATATTATTGCTGGCACACCACAAAAACTCGGTGTGCAAAATTTTGCATGGGTGACACTAGATGAACTGAGAAAATATGCCTTTGGCAAAGCCGATAGGCTGGTCATTGAGGCGCTATTAGACCGCAAAAATCGGCTATTTTGAGAAATTTTGGTTATGGAGTGGCGATTTCTAGCACCTCGCTACTCGCCAAATCTACATTTGCCACAATGACCACATTTTCATCTACCAAAAAGGCAACTGTCCAAATATCGCCTTCTAGCCGTTCTGCTTGAGTCGTCCATGTGCGCCCACGCAATACCGCGCCGACTTCACTACTACCAAAGGCGATATTCACAACTTGCGCTTTGGTATCTTCTAGCCATTGGTCATAATCGGGTAAATCTGGAAAGAATACACCTTTAAGGCGCGGATTATCGAGGTTATCGGGGGAAGTCCCATTTTCAAATTCAACCGTTACCCACAGGGCATATTCCCCTGCACCAATATACACCCCCCAGTGATTATTCCAACCGTCATAATCTATATACATCTCGTATTGGGCGGGGTTATCCAGCAATTCCAAAATTTCAGCCTGTGTGTTCAAGAAATCTTTGAGGATGGGCATAGCAATTTCTTTTTGCTCATCTGTCGCGGGGATATATACATCCCACGAATAAATTTTGCCATTTTGGGGGTTCAAATCTGCCCACCCAATTTGGTCGTCTTCATAGGTCGAAAAATAAATCCGCCAGATGCCATAAGCATTTTTGGTATTGAATGTGACCGCGTCCCAGCCCCCTGCTACATCTGTGACCAATTGCAATATATCTACAAATTGGGGCGATGATGCCACCATAGCGATGACATCATCATCAGAAAAATTAGTCTGGGCTTCTAGGCTCGTTTGGCGTGCGCTGAAAAAATTCCCCGCCATAAATGCCACTGCGAGGGCGATGGTTATCAGAATCGTCTTTTTTATCATGGTTATATCATTCCACAAAGATATTATGCAAATTCACGGTATGGTTGGGGAAAATTTGGTCAACGGCATTATTTTTCACCCGTTTGATGAGCAATTCTGCCAGAACATCGCGGTAATCGGTGGTGACAGCGAGGTCGCCATCCTCTAGCGCATCGCCTGTAAGTCCGCGCCAATCGGCATGAACACCGCCTGCGGATGCGCCACCCATCACAAACATCACACTAGCGCGTCCATGGTCTGTGCCAGCAGACGCATTTTCTGATGCGGTGCGCCCAAATTCGCTCATGCTGACCACCGTAACACGGTTCATGTGGTCTTGCATATCGGCATGAAAAGCCGCGAGTCCCCGCGCAAAATCATCCAGCAAAAATGACATTTCGCCATCTACACTGCCCTGACCATCGTGCGTATCCCATCCGCCACTATCCACACAGGCAATCTCTAAGCCCATATCGGCTTTGATGAGTTGGGCAATCTGGCGCAAGCCACGCCCAAATTCACTATCGGGATAATCTGCGCCATATTCTGGTTGATAAAATTGATTGGCGAGTTCTTCGAGTTGGCTCATGGTATTAAAGACTTGTCCCGCTTGTGCCGATAAAATATCATCGGGTGTTTCGACCCGATACAAGCCCGATAATGTGCGTTGGACTTGAGCGAGCTGGTCTTGTCTGCCACCCAGATGAAAATCAGCGATAGAGCGCAATGCCAATGCCGAAATTTCACCACGAAACGAGGCAGGGAGCATTGTCCCCATGCCCACCGCACGAAACGGCGAGTTATTTGTCCAACTGGCAGTAGCGAGATGCCGTGCGACCCAGCCCGTGGCGGTCATTTTATCGCCAGGGATACCGCGTTCCATATATTCCATCGCTTCAAAATGCGACCGAGATGGGTCTGGTGAGCCAACACCGTGTATCACCGTGAGCGCCCCGGCATCGTATATATCTTTGAGTGGGCGCAAGCGGGGATGCAATCCAAAAAAGCCATTAAGGTCTATAGCGCTGGTATCTGAACCATCTGGCTCACGAATAGCGATGGTAGGACGCTTGTCATAATAACCAGCCCCTTCTCCAAATGGGACAACGGCATTGAGTCCATCCATGCCACCCCGATTAAAAATCACGACCATCACATCCCGTTCTCGTGAGCCTGCCTGCCCAAATGCCATGCGGGGCATCCAACGGGGAAATAAATGTTGCCCAACACCCAAAACCCCTGTGGCGATACCCCCACCCAAAAATTGCCTGCGTGAAATACTCATATCATCACATCCTTATCGGCTCAATGCCACTGAAATTGCGGAGAGGCTATCATCAACCCCACGAGTGTGGGCAAATAATCACGACGCAAACGCGCATCCACTGGTGCAGACGCATCGCCATCGCGGTTGAGCAGGTTGATAAATAATTGGCGCAAATCGGCGGGAAGTGTCACCGCGACCATACGGTCTGCGACCAAATCTACCAATTCGCCCACTGTATTGGCAGGCGGAATCACGGCATCAAGATTGAGGGCAATACCATCGGCATAGCCTTCACCCGCCAATGCCATGCTCAAGCCAATATTCCAGCGATAGAGCAGTCCGTTAGTATTGAGCCACGCCCCCGCCACATCGGGGTAGCCATTGGGCGGATTCCACGCATAGGGGATCTGTCCCATACCCTCTAATGGCTCGATAAACACATAGGTGTTATCCACCTCCAGACCATCGCGTAAGGCGCGAAGCGTTCCAACGATAAAATCAATTGGACGGCGGAATTTTTGCCCATAAGCAGTCATAAATTCATCAGACAGGAGCAAATGGCGCATGGTAGCGCGAATATCGCCCCCAGTGGTAAAAAACACCTCTGCGGTGCTTTGGACGATGGTTTCTGGCGGAAAATCTGCCACAAACCGCCGACATAATTTTTGGGCAATAAAACGGGCGGTGGACGGATGATACGCGAGGATGTCGAGTACCTGTAATCCGTCCTCTATACCCCGTCCTGCGGGGAGCGATTGCCCCAAAACCAATTTTTCGCCTGTATCATGCCGATTCATGTCAAAGACGAACATATCGTTGCGTCCATACTCAATCGTCCACCCCGTGAGGGCGCGGGCGACTTCTTTGACATCTGCCTCTGTATAGCCGCCACTCACGCCTAATGTGTGTAATTCCATGAGTTCACGGGCATAATTTTCGTTGGGATGTTCTTTATTGCTCACATCGTTGTCTAAATACATCAACATAGCGGGGCTTTGGGCACTGGCGAATAATAAATCGCGGAAATTACCCAGCGCGTGCTTGCGTATCACTTCACGGTCATCAATCGTTTTTTCGGTCAAAAAATCTTGTAGAGGAATATTAAAGTGGTCTGTCCAAAATTCGACTATGCGCTCATAGAGTTGGCGCTCACTGTGTGTCGCACGGAAAAGACGCGCCCACAACACATTGGTCAGCACAAATCCATATTGCTCATCGGCAATCCGCCTTAATTCGGTGGCAGACATGCTCAACACTTGCCGTCTGGACATAAATTCGTCTACACGCGGGTCTGGGATGGCTTCTGGGTTCAGTTGCCACTCGATATAACCTTCCATGCCCATTTGCTGAATATTGGCAATATCGGCGGGGGTGACACCCCATGTCAACCGACTAAGAACGTGAAGTTCTGGTGAACGGGGCGAAAAATCATCTCCCCCCGCCTGATTGGGTGCAACGGGCGTAACGCCCCCTAACATGGCAAAAAAATCACGGCGATTGATTGGCATGTGCCTAAATGTCCTTTCTACTAAGAACGCATCGCTTCATTTCATTATACGGATATTTGTTGCAATATGTCACATGAGAGAATAGTCCCGACACAAAAACGAGTTATCCCATAAGCGTTTATTTATAATTTTGGCGCTTATTTACGGATGTCGTTATAATGAAAAAATCATTTTGGAGATGAGAGGGATACGGATGTCATTCTTTCGTTATATACAATCATTGTTCGTTGGTTTTATCGCTATTTGTCTGTTTGGTATCGTTATGCCCGCCGATGCCTTTGAGGAGACCTTTAACAGTGTGGTATCGGTCACAGGAGATTGCATAACAGACCTCGATATTACCCTGAATGTCATGTTTACCCCCACCATAGATGATGGCGGAGGCGCAGATTATGAGGCTATCGTTGTTTATGATGGTGCTGGCACGCCGATTGGCTATAACGATTTGGTAACATCTCTGGTCGTCCCCACCGTGACGGTTAATTTGCCCCTCACCAATATTATCTATGTTGCCACACCTGCCTATCGCCCAATTACTATCCGTTCATACGACACCACCGGCGTTTCTGGCAATATTGCCAATGCACAAACTGGCAACTTGCTTGATAGCATCACCACAGACCCCGCCGTATGTGCTTTTTTGCCGATTTATGTCGCACCACCAACCGATAGCATTTTGTTTAATGATAGACGGCTCAATTACAATGATGCCGCCGCGCCAATTGTGGTGTATGGCTATGCCAACAAACGCGGCATGGCAATTTTTCGCCCTAATGGGGCATTGGTCATGCGCGTGACACCCAACCAAATTAACGATGTGTTAATTTGCCCCAATGAAAATACGCTCATCGCACAAAGCAGGACAGGCGATGTGCGGATCTATCGGCTTGCCAATTCGTGTGAATTTCAAATCAATGCAGAAACAGCCGAAGGTAAAATGTATACCCTCATTTTTTATGAGTTATATCCCGAATTGTATACCTCATACGAGGAATAAGCCAACTCATCCCTCGTATTTTTAAGGTTTTATCCATTTCATTAAAGCCCACAGCAACCCTCTTTAACGTCTAAATAGGTTTGTGTTAAGGTTTGTATTTTGGCTTGAACTTGGGCATGTCGTCCGTCATACTGATAGAAAATGAGATAAAAAATGTGAAAAAGGATATTTGATGATACGTGTCTTTATCGCCTATGCAGAAAGTGATGGCGAAGCCGCGCTTTACCTCGCAACCCAATTACGGGGGCGCGGTGTAGATTTATTTGTGGATTATGACCACATGATGAATGGCGAAAAATTTACCCGCCACCTCATGAACGAAATTCGTGGGGCAAATTATGTGATTTTTATCCAGAGCCGCGCCGCCCTCAATAGCGACTTGGTGCAATCGGAATTATCCTATGCAATCGAAAATAATGTGGCAATTGTGCCACTGGTATTGGAGAAGTTAAACTTGCGCGAAAGTGGTGAATTTGCATCGGTACTCAACAATGAGCCGATAGATTTTTCTGAATGGGTGCGGAGCAGAAACGCTCGCAATGCCATTAATGAACTTGAAGCCCGTCTGCAACGCCCTGCCGATGAGGATACTCTCACCACCGATACCATCGGCTCACTCACAGAATTGGTGCGCCTAGAGGGGCATAGCAGTTGGGTGCGGACGGCACGTTTTTCGCCAGATGGCAATGCACTCGCATCGTGCGCCAATGACCACACCATCAAATTATGGGACACGCGCAACCGCGATATTGTCAACCGTTACCCACCCCTCATGACCACGCTCACATCACACAAATCATCGGTGTGGGATGTGGCTTTTTCGCCCACAGAGAATATTCTCGCCTCGTGCGGCAACGACAACACCGTGCGGATGTGGGACTTGGATGAATATCCAGAACCACTCGAATTTACCCGTTTTGTAGACCATCATGACCCCGTATTCGCGTTGGCTTTTTCGCCAGATGGCGATTTATTGGCATCGGCATCAAAAGATAATAGTGTGCATCTCCGCGATATTCGGCGGATTAAAGTGAATGGCATCGCAGAGGCAATTGTCCCCTTGTTACACAGCAGTTTTGTGTATTCAGTGACATTTTCGCACGATAGCCAACTGATTGCTTCTGGTGGGATGGATAGCACCGTGCGCGTTTGGGGCATAGACCGTAACAATATTCGCAGTTTGGCGCGTGCCAAGCCCGATTTTCTCATTGGACACATGAGTTGGGTCAATTATGTACAATTTTCACCCACACAACCGTTATTAGCCTCGTGTTCGCACGATAAAACCATCCGTTTTTGGGATATGGTCAATATGCGCGAGGTGGGTGTGCTGACGGGGCATAAAGATTCTGTCACCACTGTGACTTTTTCGCCCGATGGACGGCTACTTGCATCCACATCCAAAGACGATACCCTGCGCGTTTGGGATGTGAATAATGGGCAAGAATTACTGTGTATTCAGGCACATGAAAAATGGGCAAACGGGGTGGTTTTTTCGCCCAATGGCAAACTCATTGTCACCACAGGCGGGGATAATAGCATCAAGTTTTGGGGTGTGACCAAAACCGCGCAACGCTAACGACTATGGCTTCCACAGGGGATAACGCCCCTGTTCGATACGAAATATTTTTTCGCCAGTGAGGGATAAGACCCAAATCATGGGAACACCTCCTTCACGCTGGCTAAGGGCGATGCGGGTGCTATCTGGCGACCAATCTGGGGCATCTGGCATCATCTGTTCTGAGGTAAGCGGGTGAATCTTCTGGCGGATGCCCCGCAAAACCACAAATAATCCCCATTCGTTATCCCGATAATCCACCTGCGCCCGATACATGCCATTAGGTGCAACCTGAAACGATGGAAATAAATTTTGAAGATACCCCTGTGTGCGAACATCATTGAGGTCTAGTAATTCTGGCAGTTGTCCATCCAATCGCCCTCTAAAAAATTGGACATTATTGACCCCCATTTGTTGCGCCTGAAAAATAAGGCTCTGGCTATCTAATATCCAATAAGGCGGACGTTCTGAGGTAATCATCACGACCAAATCACCACTAATGCGTTGTGTTTCTGAGCCATCGGCACGCATCACATATAACGCCGATGGATTTTGTATCCCACCATAGGGACGCGCAATAAAGGCGATATGCTGTCCATTTGGCGACCAGCTATAGACCTGTGGATACAAAGACGGGGCAGTGAGTGGGGCGACTAGCCGTGTGCGAACATCATAGACATTCACCGCCAATCTGCCCTCTACCCACACGGTATTGTTGCGTGAGCCGATATAAGCAAGGGTATCCCCTTCTAAAATACCACCCATGAGTATCGCCATGAGCGACAAAATAACGCCCATCCCCGCCAAGAATACCATTAGGCGCGAAATGATTCCGACAAAAAAACGCGATGCGGTCATTTTGGTTTCCATATGGGGGAATAATCATCGGCAGAGGTGAAGGTCAATCGGCGGGGTGTACCACCTTGTGCGGGTATGATAAATAAATCTCTGGAAAATGACAAACTCGCGGCGCTATCTGATGCACTAAACACAATCCACTCGCCATCGGGCGACCAGGTGACCTGTGTGGGATAATGGCTGGTGGTGGTCAATGGACGCACATCGCTACCATCCCATGCCATGCGAAAAATCAGTGGCGCGGTGCTTCGCTCGGAAATAAAGGCGATGATTGTGCCGTCTGGCGACCATTGCGGTGCATAATCATGCGCGCCACGCCGCGATAGGTTAATGATTGCGCCAGAAGCGACATTCAGGGTATAAATCTCGCGGTTGCCATCGCGTTCTGCGGTGAACAAGATGTGTGTGCCTGTGGGCGACCATTCATATTGCCCCTGATACACACGCATCCCATTGGTGAGTGGGCGCGGATTTGCACCATTGGCATCTGCCACCGCTAATTCGCTAAAAAATTGCCCACCGACCAAATACGCTAATTGTGTGCCATCTGGCGACCATTTTGGGGTATGTTCGTTAGCTTGGGTGTTGAGGCTCATCTGATTGAGATTACTGATGAGTACCGTTTGGGCAGATTGTGGACGCATAATGATGATATCCCACCCCGCATCATAGACCGCATAGGCGATTTTGCCCGCAGATGACCATGCAGGGCTATTTTCGTTGAATACACCCCGATTAGCGGTCAGTGGATAGCGATTATAGGTAGTCATATTCATCTGCAAAATGCGTGTTACGCCAAACCGTCCTGTGCGGATATTAAAGTTGCCCCCTAGCACAAATAACAGATAATCCCCGTCTGGCGACCATGTGGGTGCAAGGTGCTGGGTTCTGGTCTGCGTGAGGGGGATACTTATCCCCCGCGAAATATCGAGCAAATACACATTGCCAATTTCGGCATTGGTCTGGTGAATATAAGCCAATATAGGCGGTGAGGGCAAATTGCGCCCCACCGACACGGCGATGATGGTCATGAATGTGCCAATGACCATCATCACCGCCGAAAATATGGCGATGCGCCCTATCCACATCAATATGTCCCCAGCAAAATCCGCCATGTGCCACTATTGGCACTCCCCGAATAGGTCAATGCGAGGATATTTCCGCGTGTGGGCAAATACATCAACCGTCCACTAGAAAATTCTTGGATGGTGGCGCTATCACCCGCCTCTGACGAGATTCCCCACCCAATACCATCACGTACACCCGCCATTGTGCGCCAAATCTTGCCAAATCCGCGCACAGGCTCTATTAATCCTGCGGGAGGTGTTTCGCCACCACTATCGGGGTCTTGCCCGGCGATGAAAGAATCGGGATAGCGTTGGAATGTGCCATTGTTGTTGAATACATAAATCAGACCACCGCCTTCATTGACCCAGACCATCACGCCACGCTCAAAAACCTGTGTGGCAGATTGAATGGCAATCACATCCCCACTCACACAACCCAATGTCGTGCCAAGTCCGCTATCGGCTTGAAGTGCGGTGGCAAATCCGCCCGATGGCGCGATAGGGCAATTGGTGGGCGCTGTGCCAAAGGTGATGGGTGTGGGAAATATTTGTTGAAAGTCGGGTGGGATGGCATAGGTAGGGGGCAAATCGGTGATGCGGGCGGCTAAATCTGCCAAAGATAGCAGTGGCGCACTTTCGAGCGTCTCTGTGGGGGTGACACTGGGTGTAAAGGTGATACTAGCGGTGGGGCTTGGTGTGTCGGTGATAGTCATACTGGGGGTGATGGTCGCCGTCTCGGTTCTGGTGGGGGTGGCTGTGGCTGTCCACTCTGGTGGCAGGGTAGATAAGCCACTGACCGCCTCTGTGAAGGGGACATTATTCGCCACATCTGCAGTTGGGTTGCCCACCACGTCGGCGGGTAATTCCACCCGTGTGGGCAACCCGATATTTTCTACAGTTTCGCCACAGGCGGCTAAGATAACCGCGCTGATAATGAGTATCAATATGCTGATGGTTTGTTTTTTCATTAAAATAGCCTCATGTGCCATGATTTTATCTCATTATAGAGGGATTTTAAGCCTACGGAAATATTGGCTTATGTGAGAATTATGCTATACTACAAACAATTGTCCTAATATCCCTATACGAGATGATTATGTTGTCACCTATTGATAGAGTTTCCTTGCCATCTACTTCTATGGAAGTACACCATCAATTTTCACAAGTGAAGATAGATGAATCGTGGGCATTTGTCGGCATGACACGCAAACATACTGGCTATATTACCCATGCCTATCATAGTTATCCCGCCAAATTTATCCCACAATTAGCTGGTCGTTTAATAGAGCTGTATAGTGCTATTGGAGACCTTGTAGTAGACCCATTTGCAGGTTGTGGCACAACACTCATTGAAGCAAAAGTACACGGGCGCTCCAGCATTGGCACAGATATTAACCCCGTAGCAACCCTCATCACATCGGCAAAAATTAACGCATTATCACCCTTAGCGATTACTGAATCTTTTCATGACCTAGTAAGACGCTTTGCAAAATATGATGACCAAGACCCCTTGATAATGCAAATACATGAACGGCTCGATTTTTGGTATCGCCCTCAAGAGAAACACAAACTGGCATTTTTATATCAACAAATAACGCTTGTCAAAGACGATTTACAGCGCACATTTTTCTTATGTGCCTTTTCTAATATCCTAAAAAGTTGCTCAATTTGGATGCAAAAAAGCAATAAGCCCACCCGCGACATGAAAAAAGTTCCATCAGACCCGTTTGTTGCGTTTCACCGACAAGTCAAAGCCATGTTACGTGGCAACCAAGAGTATCATAGCTTGCTCAAAACAAACGGATTTTTAGATATAAGCGCCGATATTTATTGCCAAGACGCGCGACAATCCCCCGCCAAAGATAATAGCGTCGGGTCTGGTAGTCACATCGCCTCCATACGTCACATCCTATGAATATGCCGATTTACATCAACTACCGGCGTTATGGTTCACCTACACCGATGACTTGGCACAATTTCGGAAACGCTTTATTGGCACAGCTTATCATCATAAGGGAGAATTATTACCCCATAGCCCCATAGCGATTGGGATATATGAACAGTTGATGCAAAAAAACAGAAAATCGGCTGATGAAGTCGCACATTATTTTGGTGAGATGTTTCAGGTTTTTTCTGAAATGCACAGAATCCTCAAAATTGGTGGAAAAATTTGTGTGGTCATCGGTAATACAGCCTTACATAAGGTAGATATTCTCAATGCAGAAGTTTTTTTGGAACAATTACAAGCATTAGGCATGAATTTAGTAGATATTATCAAACGCGAGATTCCATCCAAAAATTTGCCGTCTGTACGAGACGAAAGTACGGGACGCTTTGCCAAAATAAGCGATGACAATCTAACCTATGCCTATCCAACCGAATATATTCTGGTGATGGAGAAACAATGAGGGCTATTGATATATTGACATTTTATGATGAATATCTTAAAAGATATGGTCAGCAGGTTTATTTACATTTCAAAGAGATTTTAGCAGATGCAAAGATACAACATAAAAAAGATGTTGATGAATTTAATGCACCTCTACTCGAAGATGAAAAGAAAATAGACTTCGAACAATCTTGGAGAACAGTCAAAGGAGCATCATTAGAGCGTTTGGTTTTAAGTGCTTTACTAGTAGCCTTTTCACAAACCCCAATAAAAATTATTAAAGGCAAGCAAAAAGTATCGGAACCCTCTATATTACAAGAGCCATTAAAAACAATATATGGGCTTTTAATGATAGATTATAAAACCTTTGGTAAACATCTTCCCGACATTGACTTAATTGTTTATACAGAAACTCCACCACACCCAATTGCTATCCTATCAATCAAAACAAGTTTACGAGAACGCATCGCACAAGCGGCTTACTGGACAT
Organism: Anaerolineae bacterium; assembly: GCA_034436595.1. GTDB lineage: Bacteria > Chloroflexota > Anaerolineae > Aggregatilineales > Phototrophicaceae. Next base: position 30,818 of record DAOTUO010000184.1, read on the forward strand.
CAAAAGTCCATATTCCGTATTTATTTATCACAACAGATAGTGATAATGTTTTTTTGGATAATCGCAAGAGCAAGCAACGAGCAGTAGCAGAAACAGATACTCACGGTGTTTATTTATTAACAGAAAAACAATTCACTGAAACTGAGAAGGTTAAGGTCATTTCATCATTTAATAGATGACCTCAAAAAATTAGCAGAAAACCAATAGAGGCTCTATGAAACAACTCACTAATAACCTATATGGCATTTTGACGATGGGCGGATTTATGAATAGCTACCTACTCGATACGGGTAACGGGTTGGTTGTCATAGATACGGGTATATCACCCAAACATATTGCCCTGCTCGAAAAAGGTTTATCAGAACACGGATGGTCGGTAGCAAATATAAAACATATCCTCATTACCCACTGCCATTATGACCATATCGGCGGGTTATCTACATTACAGGCAAAAACCGATGCTCCCACCTATGCCCATCCCGCCGATAGTCCGATTATACGGGGACAACAGCCACCCGCCTTTCCCAACCCCGACGAATTAGGCAGAATAAACCGTTTTGCGCTCAATGGCATGAAAAACCGCACATTCCCCAGTGGGCGTGTGGACATGGAAATCAACGATGGGCAAATTTTGGGTGATATTTTACCCAACCTCACCGTGATTCACCTACCCGGTCATAGTTATGGGCAAATCGGTTTTTGGTTGCCAGAAGAAAAATTGCTCATCGGCGGAGATGTGATGATTCGTACCCCACTAGGGATGTTTATGCCCACCCGCGCCGCTTCGCCAGATTGGGCAGAAGCCCAACGGTCTATCAAACGGGTGGCAGACATGCAGGTCAATGCCATCTGTGTGGGGCATGGTCGCCCACTGATGCAAAACGCTCATATCAAAATTGCAAAATTGGCGCAAAGACTTTAAGCGTGTGGAGGTGTATGATTAGCAACAATATACACATCAATACAGGAGAATTTTATGAAAATTTTGGTCACAGGTGGCGCGGGATATATTGGTAGTCATGTCGTGCAAATGCTCATTGAACGCGGTGATGAAGTGGTGGTATTCGATAATTTGGTGGCAGGTTATCAACAAGCCGTTCACCCCAAAGCCACCTTTATTGTGGGCGATTTAATGACACCCAGCGATATTTCTGCGTGCTTTTCTGCACATACCTTTGATGGTGTGATGCACTTTGCCTCACATATCCAAGTGGGCGAAAGCATGAGTAAGCCATTTAAATATTTGCGCGATAATATCACGGGGCTGATTAACCTGCTAGAAGTGGTGGCAGAACACAAAGTCGGGCGGTTTATTCTCTCATCCACCGCCGCCCTATTCGATACCCCCCAACGCATCCCCATTGACGAAACTGAAATACAAAATCCGGGGAGCATCTATGGCGAAACAAAATATGTCGCGGAGCGCCTGCTCAAATGGATGGAAAATCTCTATGGCTTGCGTTATTGCGCCCTGCGTTATTTTAATGCCTGTGGCGCACATCCCGATGGACATATCGGTGAGGCACATCAACCAGAGACGCACCTCATCCCCCTAATTTTGCAAGTCGCGCTCGGTCAACGCGAGAAAATCGCCATTTTTGGTACAGATTACGACACACCCGATGGCACATGCGTGCGCGATTATGTCCATGTCCAAGATTTGGCATCGGCACATATTTTGGCGATGGAAGCCCTCGCCAGTGGCAATAGCCGTGTGTATAACTTGGGCAATGGGACAGGATTTTCGGTTAAAGAGGTGATTGATGTCTGCCGTGCGGTCACAGGGCATCCGATTCCCGCAACCGAATTGGAACGCCGTCCTGGAGATTTGGGGATATTGGTGGCAGATAGCACCAAAATTAAGACGGAACTCGGTTGGAATCCACAATACACCGACTTGACTCGCATCGTAGAAACCGCATGGAAATGGCATCAATCACACCCGAATGGTTATACTCAGCAATAGAACTCATCTATCACCTTAACCCAGGTTTAACGATTTTATCGCATGAGCAGATTAAAATTTGCGCTCATGCTTTTATTTTTATGGAGGGACACATCATGCACAAGCGATATTCTTTACTCATAATTATCGGTCTATGGATGATCATTATCAGCACGACACACGCCCAAACACCCGCCCGAATCCGTGATATTCAGGGCATGGGACACGAATCGCCATTTCTAAATAGCACGGTATACGATGTCACGGGCATTGTAACCGCGCTCCTCAACAATGGATTTTGGATGCAAGACCCTAATACCACCGATGATGTGAACGGAAATGCCGATTCTGAAGGTATTTTTGTCTTTACCAACACATTCCCCAGTGTAACTATTGGCGACCCTCTATCGGTGACGGGTGTTGTCCGTGAACGCTATGGGCAAACCCAAATTGGTGGCGAAAATGCGGGCGAATTGCCCGATGGCATGTTCGCTCTGGGTGAAGTTACCAATCCCAATACAGACCGCACCCTCATCTCGGCATGGGATTGTGGCGATACCTGCACCATCACCCCGATTTTGGTTGGTAATGGAAACTCAGAGGCGCAAGAAGCCTGTGGCACAGACCAATTTCGGCAACGCCCACTCACCGTCATTGATGATGACAACCTCTCTCTCTATGAACCAGATAATGATGGGCTAGATTTTTGGGAAAGTCTGGAAGGCATGGTCGTGTGTATGCACAACCTCGTCACCATTAGCCCCAATCGCAATTTTAACGAATTTTGGATTGTGCCAGATAACGGCACAGACGCATCGCCCAGAAATATACGCGGTGGCTTGACCATCACTGCCGATGATTTTAACCCAGAAACTATTCATATAGATGATACACTCTTCAACGGACTCGGCACCCAACCTACCCAATATGATTATCCCATAAGCGTGGATGTGGGCATGAATATCGAAGGCGCGGTGACGGGCATTATTGGCTATGGCTTTGGCAATTACGAATTTTTGGTCAATGTACCTCTCACTATCACCGATAGCCCACTCACCCGCGAAATCACCGAATTGGTGGCAACGAGCGATAATCAATTCACAGTCGCCACATATAATATTGAAAATTTGGGTGGAAATGGCGATGAAGCCGAATTTTTGGCGCGGGCAACCCAGATTTGTGACCATCTCCTCGCCCCAGACGTGATTATGCTCCAAGAAATTCAAGATAATAACGGCGCTTTGGATACCCGCACCGTAGAAGCAGATGAAACCCTATCCTTATTAATCGAAGCGGTTGATAGCATCTGTGGCGCACCCTACGCCTATGCCCAAATTGACCCATTAAGAAATATGGATGGTGGCATACCAGGTGGTAATATCCGAGTGGCATTTATTTATCGGACAGACCGTCACATCGCCCTATCCGATACAACTATCGGCGCATCGGATGAAGCCATGAGCATCACCTGTGACGATAACCAAGCCATCGGTAGTGTGGCTCTCGGGCGCATAGACCCCACCAATAACGCTTTTACAAATAGCCGTAGACCGTTGGTAGGGCATTTTATATTCAATGGAGTGCCATTCTTTCTCATCAATTTGCACCTCAATTCCAAAGGGGGAGATGACCCACTATGGGGGTTTAATCAACCACCCGCCTTGCTCACAGAAACCCAACGCAGTGAGCAAGCAGTGGTGATTCGGGCGTTTATGCAGACGATTCTCGATTGTGACCCCAATGCCAATATCATCATTGGGGGCGACTACAACGATTTTCAATTTTCTGCCCCCGTGAGCGACTTAATCGGCACAATACCGCCCATCACCGTGATGAATACCATACTCCCCATCGAAGAACGGTATAGCTATAACTATCAGGGAAATTCACAATCACTCGACCATATCAGTGTTAGCACCCATATCGTTGAGCATTACATCCCCCTTTACGATACAGTGCATATCAATTCAGAATTTGCAGACCAAGTGAGTGACCACGACCCCAGCCTCATTTTAATCACCCTATCCGAATAATCTCACCATTAAAAAGGCTTATGGGTAATTTACATAAGCCTTTTTTAATCCCCTTACACGATGGATATGTTATAATGATATGCTTAGTCGTTTTTTAGCATATTATTGCCGATGATAACCCAAAAAATAACCCCTTCACGCGAAACAAAATGGTTAATGCCCGTTGTGGACATCTTACTCGCTCTAGCCGCCTTTATGCTGGCATATTATGTGCGGTATAGCTTGCAACTCATTCGCCCTGTATTTGAGCAAAATACCGCCCCATTTGACCCGTATATCCCCTATATGGGGGTGTTTGCCGTGTGGCTATATATCGTCTATAACGGCAGTGGCTTATATCGCACCGTCCGCGGGCGGGCATGGATAGAAGAGGTGTATGTTATCCTCAACGGTGCGACCAATGCCACCCTCATCATCATGGCGCTCAGTTTTGTGTTGCAACCATTTGTGTTTAGCCGTCTGATGCTGTTATATGTGGCGGTCATCACGGTAATTTTGCTATCGGTGACGCGCATCATCCAACGGCTATTACGTGCCTCTTTACGGGCGCGGGGGGTGGGCATTGAGCGCGTGTTGATTATTGGCATGGATGGCGTTGGACAAGCCGTTTTACGCACCGTGTTGGCACGCAAAGACTTGGGACTGGTGGCAGTGGGCTATGTGGATGATGACCCCTCACGCGGAGAAGCTGATTTAGGGCGGGTGTTGGGGTTGGGAAAAATTCAAAATCTCGCCCAGATTATCCAAGAAAAGCAGGTGCAGATGGTTATCATCACCCTGCGTTGGCATGAACATGACCGCATTTACCAAATTGTGCGTGAGTGCCAGATAGCAGGCGCAGATGTGCGTGTTGTGCCAGATATTTTTCAGCTCAACCTCAAGCAGGTGCAAATCGAAAATTTAGATGGCATACCCTTACTCGGCACGAGCCCAGAACCACGCCTCAATGTGCGTGAACGCCTGCTCAAACGCCTTATTGATGTGCTAATTATCCTCATCGCCTCGCCCATCTTGCTGTTTCTATTTGGTATCATCGCCATTGCTATTCGCATAGAAGGACGCGGACCCATTTTTTATTCGGCGGTGCGCGTGGGCGAAAACGGCAAATTGTTTAAGATGATAAAATTCCGTAGCATGATTCCCGATGCCGAAAAATATCGTAAGACGCTGGTAGAGACCAATGAACTCGACCCGCGCCACCCCAAAATCCTCAATGACCCGCGTATCACCCGTGTGGGGAATATCATCCGCAAGACCAGTCTGGATGAACTCCCTAACCTGATTAATGTGCTACGGGGGCAGATGAGCCTTGTGGGACCGCGCCCCCCCACCCCCGATGAAGTGGAATTATATGATGAATGGCACAAGCAACGCCTAAAAACCATGCCAGGGATAACAGGGTTATGGCAAATTAGCGGGCGTAGTGATGTCCCGTTTGATGAAATGTGCCTGTTAGATATTTACTACATCGAAAATTGGTCGTTGGGGCTGGATATTCAGATTTTGCTCATGACTCTACCGCGTGTATTGCTCAGACAAGGGGCATATTAGGGGACTATCTTGATATGGTGTGAATTAGGGGCGGACATACGCGCCTCATGGCGCTAGTACCGCCCTTACACTGCTCAAAAATGCCGTGTTCTGTAATGGACGACTAGCAAAGCGTATGTCGTCCACAGTCCTACTTTCCACCCAATTAGGGGAAAATAAAAATGACGGACATTCATGTCCGCCACTTTTACATACTTCTATATGATACTTATTCTGCAGGCACTAACACGGTATCAATGACATGAATCACGCCATTGTAGGCTTCGATGTCGGCGGCGACGACTGTCGCATCATTGACCATGACCACATCGCCATCCACCGCAAAGGTTAAGGTGCTACCTTGCAGGCTTTCGACTTCTAAGCCATCTTCAATATCGCCAGAGGCAACTGATTCTTCAATCACATGATAGCGCAACACGGTGCGGAGCAAATCAACATTCAGATAGGCTTCGGCTTGGGTCACACCCAACGCATCAAACAAGGCTTCAAAAGCATCGTTGGTGGGGGCAAACACGGTGAAGGGGAAGCCTTGGTCAAGCAAGCGCACAGAATTGGTGAGGACGATTACATCCACCAAAATGGAGAATTGGTCATCGGCGGCGGCAATTGCCACAATCGAGTTTTCTGTCAGGCTGGCAAGGGCTTCGGTACGGGCAGTTTCTAATGCCACAGATGGGGGTGTTAGCACGGTATCAATGACATGAACCACACCATTGGCAGCTTCGACATCGGCGGCGGTCACAGTGGCAGAGCCATTGATCATCACGACACCATCGGCAACCGAGAAGGACATCAAATCACCTTGCAGTGTTTCCACAACCAAGCCATCGGTCACATCGGCAGAAGCCACTTGGTCTTCTAGGATGTGATAGCGCAACACACTGGTGAACATTTCGGCATTATTTAACAATGCCAAATCTAAGCCAACACCCATTTCGGTCAAGACTGCTTCAAAAGCGGCGTTGGTTGGGGCAAATACGGTGAAGGGGAAACCATTGCTGAGCAAATTACCTTGACCAGTGGCAACAATCACATCCGCCAAAATGCTAAAATCTTCGGTGGTGGCGGCGATATAGGCGATTGAATTTTCTGGGGCAGAAGTGGCAAGGGCTTCGCGGGCAGCAACACGGGTCGCAACCAATGGTGCAGTGAGGACACCATCAAGGGCATGAATCACGCCATTGGTAGCGGTAATATTGGTCTCGGTGACATTCACAGAACCGTTCAGCACGACACCAGCTTCGGTCACTTGAACCAAGATGAGGTCGCCATCGAGTGTATCAACAGTTTGACCATCCAACGCAAGCACATCTTCTGCGCGTGCCAAAGTGGGGAGGACATGATATGGCAACAAGGCGCTCACCAAAGAAGGATTGAGCAAGACTTGTTCTTTAGAGACACCCAATGCTTCAAAAGCGGCGTTGAAGGCGCTATTGGTTGGGGCAAACACGGTAAAACCACCTGCGGGCAATGCGGTTGTCAAATCGGCGGCAACCAGCAAATCCACGAGGGTACTAAAGCGTTCATCGCCGGCCAAACGACCCAAGACGGAGCGTTCATTGATACCTTCAAGCGCGACGGCTTTCTTTTGGTTCAGTGCATACGAGGGGGGGACTAATACGGCATCCACGATATGAACAGTGACATTGAAACCCACCACATCGGCGGTCACAACATTCACGGAATCATTGAGGATAACGCCACCTTCTTCGGTAGTGCCAACAATCACACCTTCACCGTTGAGGGTTTCGATAGTAGAACCAGCCAAACCAACTAAGGCTTCTGCACTGAGTTCGTCTTCCAGGATATGATAGCGCAACACGGTGCGGAGCAAATCGGTATTGGCGAGGGCTTCATCGGCAGTCACGCCCAATGTTGCAAACAAGGCTTCAAAAGCCGCGTTGGTTGGGGCAAATACGGTGAATGGGAAACCATCACGCAACAGTTCATATTGACCTGCGGCGAAAATCACATCAAACAAGATGGACAAATCAGCGGTATCACGCACTAAACCAACCACACTATCAGCTGGCAAATTGGCAATTTCTTCTTCTGCGGCTTTGTATTCGACAACTGCGGCGGTGATTTCTTCATCCAACGCGCTGGTGAAAATCACATCATCAATGACGTGAATACGACCATTAGACGCACGCACATCACCTTCGATAACATCGGCAATATTCAGGCGCACAGTACCGTTTTCGTTCACAGTGACGCGCATACTGGTGTCTGGGAGCGAGGTGAGGATAAAACCACCATTGTTCACAGAAATATCAGACAGGCTAAAAAAACCTGTCAACACATGGTAGCGCAACAAGTTGGCTGTGACTTCTGGATATTCGACAAAAAATGCCAAATCTACATCAAAATATAAGCCCAAACGAGTAAATGCTTCGTTGGTGGGTGCGAGCAGGGTTAACCCGGGAATATCGGTTCTGCTAAGGGTTTCTGCAATGCTGGGGTCAACTGCCGCTACCACAGACGCTAACACGCTGAGGTCTTCACGGCTGTTCACCACATCCAATATGGTGGTGCCTTGTGCCAATGCGGGCAGGGTTGCCAACACGAACAACAAGACGGCTATTACTAGAGAGAATACTCTACGCACTTTTTTGCCTCCGATCAATCAGAAAAAAATTTATTTTGCCTCATCATTAGAGAGGCGTATTCCACACACTGCCACCATTATACCCAAAGATAGTAAAAATTAACAAATCGAAATAAGGAAAAAATGAGAGATTTATGACAAAAAGTGATTAAGTGACAATATTTTAAGCCTCAGAAGCAGTTTTATCGAAATCCGCTTGCATCTGTTGTTCGTTTTCAGACATATTTGGAGCATCTTGTGGGTTGTCGTGCAGGCTCTGTCCACCCAAGACATAGGTCAATACCCCCACCGATGCAATGGCATAACTGGCTATCATCCCGACAATTTGTAAGGGACCCAAAAAATTTTGCTCGCTAAATTCTTGCCCATGTGAGCCAAAACCAAAGGCATCTGCCATGCTAAATAATCCCGCCAGCAACACCCCTGTCATAGCAAGGCGTGTGCCAATGAGTTGCACCAGATTGGCGGTGTCATACGCATAAAATGTGTATTTGATATAAATCAATGCCCCGCTAATGAACAACATAAATCCAAACAAGACCACCGCCAATTGGATGATACCAATACCGGGTGTTGCATCCACACCAGTTAACCCAGGGAAAAGCCCCATCATCATCAAAATCGCGCCCAAAACACCAATGGCAATCCCAATTTGTCCCACACGTTCCATGTTGGTTAACCCCCTTTCAGACTGGTTTGGAGTTGGCGAAGCATATTTCCGCCCAAAATATTGGTCACATCCTCATCAGAATAGCCCCGTGTGGATAGTGCCTCTTTAAGCATCCATAAATCGGCAACGGTATTGAGTTCTTTAGGCGTAGATTCTGCACCAAAGCCACCATCAAAATCTGTCCCAATGCCAACATGATTGGCGCTCCCCACCAATTGACACACATAGTCTATGGCTTCTATCACCCGATGTATTGTCATTGCCGATTTGCCATCAGTAATTGACCATGTATTAGACAAAAATAGGTTATATGGCACAATTCCCATCACACCATCGCGCTCCGCCAATCGTATAATCATGGCATTGGTCAGATGGCGGTCACTATTGCGAAAATGGCGTGGATTGCTATGGCTGGCGATTATCACCCCGTCATAACGGTCTATGGCTTCTAAATACGATTCTTCGGACATATGTGATACATCGAGAATGGCATGAAAATTCATCATGACCTCTAATAACTCGCGTCCGAGTGGGGTTAATTTTCCGGGTTCCCCTGTGCCACCGCAATAGCGCGTTCCACGCCATGCAGGTCCAACAATCCGCACACCCTGCTCATACCACCATTCAAATTGACGCGGTTCTAGGATGGGGTCGGCGTTTTCCATCAACAGGACAAGCCCTTGTATACGCTCGGTGACAGGGACATCATCCGCCCATGTCGCCAAAACCGCCTCTAAATCGGCAGAATTTTGAATATGGCGCAGGCGTGGTTCTTCATCGAAAAGGCGCTTATACACATCCAATTGCGCCTCACCTGCGACCATCGCCTGTTGTGGTGTGCTATAGAGGACGGCATCATTGCCAAAAGCGGGGACTTTTCCGCGTGGCTCGGTAAAAATGGTCGCAAAGACCACCGCCACTCGCCCCGCAATCGCCTCTGGCAAGCCCAGCATGGCACGTCCCGCTTTGTGTGAAATGGGTGTATCAGCTTCATGTAGCCGTTTTTTGAGGGCGCTAATGCGATAATCACGGTTATAGGAAACCGTATTAAAGGCAATATCTTGGTGGGCATCTATGATAAACATCGGTGTGCTACTTTCCATCACAATAAATTCACACCCCTATTATAGGGGATACTGCCAAAAATAGCACGAATATAGCTCACTGGCAATCTATTCGTGATTGTGTAATCCCCTGTTAATGTTGTTATTGGATAATAGGGTCAAAGTATTGCGTATTTCTGTAAGAATCGTAATGATTTGCACGTCTACAAGAAAAGTTAGTTTTAGAAAGGGTCTTATTTTGGACACAACACTTTCGACACCACAAGCCACACTATCTCCGCGTATGGAGCTATGGCGTGTTAGTTTTGGGATGGGCATATTCATTGGTGCATTATTCACCCTGCCAATCGTCACTGTCTTATTTTTAGCCGATAATCTACTCGGATTGCCATTTATCCCGTTTGATATATTCAGTTTTGTCCGCGATTTACTCCCTGGGTCAGTATTAACCTTTGGGATAGATAGCATGGTCACGGTCATTGGGTTATTGGGACTCGATACCGATACCACCGCCAAAATCGCAGAACAAGGTATGGCAGTGGGCATGATGGTGGTCGCAGGCGGGATTTTTGGCGGTATCGCCTATTTCGTCATGAACCGCATCAAACGTGATGCGGGGATGATTGGTGCATTAGTCGGTGTGGCGGTCGGCGTGGCGATGGCGCTCATCGTGGCGGGCAAAAATGTCACAGCAACCGCCAATCCTGCGGCAAGTTTATTGTGGGTGTTGGTGTTATATACCCTATGGGGTTTGGCGTTAGGCTGGGCATATCATCAATTTCAGAGCATTGGCGCACGCGCTATTTCGGTCACAGAAGATACCAGCGATGTGGTCAAACAAATTGACCGGCGCAAATTCCTCGTCCAAATTGGTGGTGCAACCGCCACCCTATCGGTGATTGGGACAGGTTTGGGGGCATTGTTACAACCCGATGTAGATACATCCGATGCCTTTGAAGTCGTCACCACAGGCGAAACTATCACAGGCGATACCACCGCCGTCACCGATAGCACGTCATCGGTCGTATCGGAAGTGATACCCGATTTAGCCACACCCGTAGGCACACGCTCCGAAATTACCCCTCTGGATGACCATTATCGCATTGATATTAGCGCCCGCCCGCCGGTGGTAGATGCCGAAACCTATCGGCTAAAAGTACACGGCATGGTGACAGAACCCCTCGACATCAAACTCACCGACCTTGTAGAAAGCTATGACCCCGTGAACCAATATATCACGTTGTCGTGTATCTCTAATAATGTCGGTGGCACACTCATCAGCACCACCATTTGGACGGGGATTCCGTTCCGCATATTGATGGAAGCATGGGGTGTTAGCCCACTCGCGCAATATGCCAAAATATTGGGTGCAGATGGATTTGATGAATGGGTGCCATTGGGTGTTGCCCGCAATGATGAACGGATGATGCTGGCGTATGCGTGGGATGGACAACCACTCAAACAAAAACATGGCTTCCCGTTGCGGATTTATATCCCAGACCGTTATGGCATGAAACAGCCCAAATGGATTACTGATATTGAATTTGTGCGGGACTGGGGCGAAGGCTACTGGGTGCGACGCACTTGGTCGGCGGATGCCATCGTACAAATGACATCGGTGATTGATACCGTGAGCGCCGATGATATTTATACCGAAGCAGGTGTGCATTATGTCCCCATTGGGGGGATTGCCTACTCTGGCGCAAAAGGTATTTCTGCGGTAGAAATACAAGTGGATGAGGGCGAATGGATGCCCGCGCAACTCAAGACACCCCTCTCTGATACAACATGGACACTCTGGCGCTTTGATTGGGCATTCACACCCGGTCAGCATACCTTCCGTGTGCGTGCCAAAGACCGTGCGGGTAGATCCCAAGTCGAGAGCAACACCCCTGTGCGTCCAGATGGCGCAACAGGGATTCATCTTCGCAGAGCGACATTAGAAACACCAGCAGAGGCATAAATCACATGGCAACTTATCCCAAACCCATTGGCGGAACAGATTTTATCAGTAAATCCCCACCCGATGGGTTTGGGATGCACTTTTTTGTGGATGAACATGGCAATATCTCCGGAAAAATCACCATCGGCAAAGACAAACAAGGTCCACCAGGGTATGTGCATGGCGGGGCATTAATCGCGCTGCTTGATGAAGCGATGGGCGCAACCGCATGGATACAAGGGCATCAGGTGGTGGCGGTGCATCTTAGCTTTGACCTCAAACTAGCTGTTCCGTTAGATGTAGAAGTCACCGTGCAGGGGGAAGTTCAGAGCAAAGATGGGCGCAAGGTGTGGACAGTGAGCCGTGTGCTATTGCCAGACGGGAATATCGCGGTAGAGGGGCGTGGCTTATTTTTGGAGACACCGCAATTTTTTGAGAATCTCAATGGCTATTCGCCATTCACCCCCATAGACGAATAAAACCTCATGTTGAGGGGTATTTTTGGGCAACAATATCTATTTTATGGCGGATATACGAGGCTAAAGGACGATAAGCATGTCGTCCCTACATCCACCACTACACACCCAAAATAGGCAGAATCGTACTGGCGGATTAGCGCAACGCGCGTATATCCGCCATAAACCCAAAATTTCTTGATTATAAAAACACCTTTTGCTCTACACTGAAATGCCCCCATGACTAAAACCCCATGTTGAACAAGTAATACTTTTTTCGGATATTTTCGGATATAATGAAAGGTGTGGTCATTAACAGTTACTCATTCCCTGTGATGTTCACATTTTCGTTCATGTATTTATTGGGTTTAGCAGGCTTGTGGCATAAAACGCCCCTCACAACTATCATTCGTGAGTATAAACAAGCCCTATAAATCCATAGGAGTAATATCACTATGGCAACCGTTGATTTTATTTCCCGAATTATCGGTCTTTTTGTGTTCACATTTTTAGGCGCACGGCTTGGGGCAAACTCGGCAGAAACACTTGGATTACCCGCAGATGCCAGTGCAGTTATCGTTGGATTGGTCGGCGCATTGGTCGGTCTCATACTCACCCCATGGATAACCATCCGCCCCATTCAGGCAACCAACAAAGCCATCCGCGAAATGCCTATATCGGTATTTTTTGTGGCAATGGTCGGCGCATTTATAGGGCTTGCGATTGGGTTGATGCTGGCATATCCCTTCTCCCTATTGCCATCCCCATTGGATAATATCATGCCACCCGCTATCTCTATGGTGTGTGGTTATATTGGTGTGACCGTATTTCGTAGCCGCGCCCGCGAAATTTGGGATATTTTGTTTGATAGAACCAGTTCAAAGGTCGCACGCGCCATCTCTGCCCAATCGTCACGGCAGATGTTGGTAGACACCAGTGTGTTAATAGACGGGCGCATTGTCGAAATTTCTAAAACGGGCTTTTTGGGTGGCACACTCATCATCCCACGTTTTGTCATGACCGAATTGCATCAGGTGGCGGATTCATCAGACACCTTACGGCGCAATCGTGGGCGGCGGGGTCTGATTAAGCTCAACGAATTACAACGCAACAACATCACCCCTGTGAAGGTCATTGACGATGATATAGACGATATTCCAGAGGTAGATAACAAACTTGTGGCGCTCGCCATTCAGATGGAAGCGTATCTGCTCACCAACGACTACCCACTGAGCAAAGTAGCAGAGTCGCAAGGGGTGACGGTACTTAATATGAACTTACTCGCCAATGCGGTGCGCTCGGTTTATATCCCTGGCGAGACATTCTCGCTCCATGTCATCCAAGAGGGGCGCGATAGCGGGCAAGGGGTTGGTTATTTGGACGATGGCACGATGGTCGTGGTCGAAAATGGCAAACACTACATAGACCGCACCGTGCGCGTCACCGTGACCAAACTCATCAACCGTGAGGCAGGACGGATGATTTTTGCCGTCCCAGAAGGCACAAGCACACAATAATATTTATCCGTTTGTGGGGGCATAGATAAGCCCCTACCGCATTTCACAGGGAATAGATTAACCAATGACCACCGAAAAAAAACGCATCCTCACTGGTGATAGACCCACTGGCAAACAGCACTTGGGGCATTATGTTGGGTCAATTGCCAATCGTGTTAAATTACAACATGAGTATGAAAGCATTTTTATCATCGCCGATTTGCACATGCTCACCACCAAAAATAGCAAAGAAGAGATTGGCGAAATAGATAAAAATGCCCGTGATTTGGTACTCGATTGCATTGCATCGGGCATTGAACCCGAAAATGTCACCTTTTATTTGCAATCGGGCATCCCCGAAATGCACGAAATATACACCCTCTTTCAAAATTTAGTCACGGTATCACGCCTAGAACGCATCCCTAGCCTAAAGGATATGGCGCGGGCGGCAAATATCGAAATGCCATTCGGCTTACTCGGCTATCCCGTGTTGCAATCTGCCGATATTTTGCATGTGAAGGCACATCTTGTCCCTGTTGGCAAGGATAACCTCGCGCATGTCGAGATTACCCGCGAAATTGCGCGACGGTTTAATTATCTGTATGGCGATGTTTTCCCAGAACCAGACGGCTTGGTCGGCGATGTCCCCACCCTTGTCGGCACAGACGGGCAGGCAAAAATGAGTAAAAGCCTGAATAACGCCATTTATCTATCCGATGACCCCAAAACGGTAGAGAAAAAAGTGCGGGGCATGTTCACAGACCCCAATCGTGTCCGCGCCGATATTCCGGGTACCGTGGAAGGCAACCCCGTATTTATTTATCACGATGCCTTTAACCCCAATATCGCAGAAATAGACGACCTCAAAACGCGCTATCGGGAAGGGACTGTCACCGATGTGGAGGTCAAAGAAAAATTGACCATCGCCATCAACCATTTCCTCGCGCCCATCCATGAACGCCGTGAACGCTATATGGAGACAGGGTTAGTAGATGAAATTATTGTCTCTGGCACAGAAACAGTCCGTGAAATCACCCGCGCCACCCTCTTTGAGATGAAAAAGGCGATGGGACTCACAGGGGTATGGAACAGAATTAAGCGCAAGGCAGAAGACCGCGCCAAAAAGATACAGAAGGCATAATCTGGTCAATAAAGGAGATATTACAGATGGACGATACAACTAAGCAGGCAAAACGCGACAAACTTGTCAGCCTCATTGATAAATACAATCAGGCGATGCGTGAAGATGGGGAATCGCTCTCTGAACGCGATGTCATTGAACAATTCATCCGTCCGCTTTTGGGCGATGTCTTGGGCTTCCCAATTGATGACCTCACTCGTTATCGCACCGAGGTGCGTACCGAGACGGGCAGACCCGATATTGTCGTGTATCCCGATAATGGGCAAACGCTGTATATCGAGGCAAAACGCTTTGGCAAAATTCGCAAACTGGATATCACCAGAGGGCAATTTTTAGAGATTGCCAAACCGCATCAACTCAAATTACCCGGTATGGCAAAAGACCGTACCCCAGAAGAACAACAATCCATCAATTATGCCTTCAAAAATGGTGGCACATGGGCAATCTTGACCAATTTTGAGCGCTTCCGCCTGTTCAATGCCCGCCGAGATTGGCTCGTCTTATCGTTTGATGAACCCAACGCCTACATACAAGATTTTGATTTCCTCATGAAATTGTCGTATGACAACATCCTCAACGGCGGTTTGGATGCACTCGATGGCACGCGCTATCGGCTGGATGTGGATGAAGATTATTTGTCGTTCATCAATAGCTGGCGCGAAAAATTAGGTCAGGACTTGCTAAAAAATGTGGCACACAATGAATGGCTACTCGTGGATGGTCGTCCAGATGCCAATTTATTGCGCGATGTCGTGCAACGCTTTATAGACCGTTTGGTCATGATGCGCTTTGCAGAAGACCATTTCGTCATCCCCCCCACCCTCGACACCATGCGCGGGCGCAGTATGTATATCACCCTCAAGACCATGCTACGCGAATTTTTTAGCAACTTTGATAAATATCACAACTCTGCCCTATTTGCCCCTCACCTCACCGACCACGCCGTTTTTACCGAGAAATTACTCGATGAATTTTTGCTATTTTTAGATAATGCCCGTTACCGCGCCATGCCCGCCGATATTTTGGGCAACACCTACGAACAATATCTCGGCAAGCGCCTCAATATCGAAGCGGGCGAGGTTTTCACCCGCGACAACCTAGAGACGCGCAAAAAACAAGGCAGTTACTATACCCCTCAGCCGATGGTGCAATTTTTGGTCGAGCGCACATTGGGGCGCTATTTATATGCCACCGATGACGGCACACCCACAGGCACACCCCTCCCAGACCACACCCGCCAAACATCCGCCACCATTGCCGATTTGACCATCATAGATTGTGCATCGGGCAGTGGGTCTTTTCTGATTTATGCCTATTATATATTGGCAACTTTTTATCAATCAGAAATTACGCGCCTAGAGGCACTTTATCAAGAACAAACCATGACCTTCCTCAAACAGGGCATGACCGCCTTTGATAGTCGCATTGAACTCGCGCCCATCAAACTCGAATTGGAACGCATCACCAATCATTACCCCCGTCTCATTTTGGAAAAACATCTATACGGGGTGGATTTAGACCCACAAGCGGCAGAAGTCGCCGTGGTCAACCTCATGATGCGGGCGCTGGAAGGGCAACATAAACAAGCCGCTAGTGCCGATAAACGCCTGCCCTTATTGCTCAATCAAAATCTGAAAGTGGGCAACGGCTTGGTGGGCGCATTGCCACACGACATTTCATCAGACCACACCCCACACATCGCCCAACTGATTGCCCTGCGTGCCGAATTGCTCCATTTGGGGCATGGGGAGCGCCATGACACCGTTATTAAAGATATTGAAGACCTCTCCAACACCCTACGGGCAATTTATAACACCTCATTTGCACCGCATTTTACCGATTTATCCCGTGCCAACCCCTTTCATTGGGGCATCGAATTTCCAGAGGTGTTCTTTAACCCCGATGGCACACCCAAACCCAACGGCGGATTTTCGCTTATCATCGGCAATCCCCCATGGGAGATTGTCAAACCCGATTTGCGCGAATTTTATGCCCAATACGACCCAAAAATTGAGCATGGCTATAAACGGGCAGAAGCCGAAAGAATCATCAAAAAGTTGAATGAGGCACATCCCGATTACCACGCCGAATACACCGCCAGCACCACCAATATCGAACAAACGGCGGGGTATATTCGCACATCAGCGCATTTTTCGCATCAGGGCAAGGGCGACCCCGCCACCCATAAAATGTTTGTGGAACGCGCATGGCGCTTATTGCGACCAGACGGCTTTTTGGGCTATATCGTCCCCAGTGGCATTTATAGCGACTTAGGCACCAAGCAATTGCGCCAAATGGTATTTGAAAATGGGCGCGTGATTGTCATGGCGGGGCTATCCAATGTGCGCGGGGCGTTTCCGTCTATAGATTCGCGCTTCAAATTTACATTATTGGCGGTGCAAAAAGGTGGCACAACCACAGCGTTCCCCGTCACTTTTCGCATCGGCTATGAAGATTATCCCAAATTGCGCGATGATTTTAACCGCGATGATGTGTTGCGGGC
>DAOTUO010000185.1:0-6681 GCA_034436595.1 Anaerolineae bacterium
TTTTTATTTTTTACATAGAATTTACACTATCATCACAGATAGCCAACATTTTACACATAGACTCATGGCATCGTTTTAACCCAGAGAGGCAATTATGCGCTATTGGTTACTCCTAACAGTATTTGGTAGCATTTTGGCAATCAGTCCCTCGCTATCGGCACAAGAAACCATCTCATTTGAAGAATATACCCTCATACACGATGGGCTAGAACGCCTATTTTTGCTGTATATTCCGCCCCAATATGACGGTATCACCCCCATGCCACTGGTTTTTATGTTGCACGGTGGCGGTGGCAATCCCTATGTCTATGAAGAAATATCGGCTTTTGGCGAAAAAGCCCGTGAGGAGGGCTTTATTTTGGTCTATCCAGCAGGGACGGGACGACTCCAACGACTGCTCACATGGAACGCGGGTTTTTGCTGTGGCTATGCCCACACACAAGATGTGGATGATGTGGGATTTTTTAGCGCCATGATAGACCTGCTCACAGACACCTATGTCGTAGATGAGTCGCGCATCTATGTGGCGGGTCATTCTAATGGTGGGATGATGGCATATCGGCTTGGCGCAGAATTATCGGATAGAATTGCCGCAGTCGGTGTGATGGCGGGGACAATCGGTAGCTATGCCACACCAGACAGCGACAATTTATATATCATCCCACAACCACAAAACCCTGTATCAGTCATCCATATACACGGTATGGCAGATGAAAATGTGCGCTATGAGGGTGGTATCAATTCAGATGATGCCCTATCCACCCGCAACGACCTTTCGGTGGGAAACGCCATGACCTTTTGGGTGGCAGTGAATCAATGCGAGACCACACCATCCACCGAATGGCGCGATGAAGATATGGTGCAAACAGACATCTATGCCTGCGATGCCACTGGCACAGGTGTGACACTCATCTCGATTGTGGATGGTGGACATTCATGGGCGGGTGGGCAAATTATCCGCCGTGAAGCAGACGAGCCAAGCCAGCGCGTATCTGCTACCGATGAAATATGGGCATTTTTTGAGGCACATCCCAAGCCATAGCACTTTTAACCTTTTAGATTATTGGATATAATGGCTTATATGATGAAAAATAATAAGCCAAAAAAATCTCCACAAGATAATAATCCATTTGATGCGTTTGGTCAGGGTTATCCACAGCCACAGCATGATGATTATGCGCCATTTGGGATGAATCACAACCCATTTGGGATAGCCCCGCCAGCGCCCAAACCACCCAAGCGCAAACTGCTCCCCACATTGACCATTGGGGTCTTTGTGACGGTCATCGCGGGTGGATTTATCGCGTTTGGCTTGCTCAATACATCATTAAATATCACCCGCGCGCCCACCGCGACCGCAGAAATAACCGCCTCGCCAGAACCGACCATCATCGTGGAAAATATTATCCCCACGCATTTACCCTATGAAGAACTCACCCAGAATCTAGAACGGTCAATGGTGTGGATAAAATCGCTCCCGCGCAACCGATTTAGCCCAGTACACGGCACGGGAGTCATTTTGTCTGAGGATGGTCTCATTTTGACCAACGCGCATGTCATTTCGTTTGGGGATATAGAAGCGGGGTCGCTAGAAGTCTATTTGACCATCGGCACACGCCTTGTTGAGCGCAGTGTGACGATTGTGGGCATCGCCCCATGCGAAGATTTGGCATTGCTCGATATGTCTGGTGGTGGGTATTTGCCCATTGTGATGAATACCAGCACCAATTTGGGCTTGGGTGCAGAGGTGTTTTTGATGGGTTATGGTCAAAGCACACTCGTCGAAAATGTCTCGTTGGGATTTACACGAGGAGAAATTAGCCGTCCGTTGGTAAATTTTTCGCCCTATCAAGCCCTCATAGAGCATACTGCCGATTTGCTCCCTAGCGATAGTGGCAGTCCATTATTTAATCGGTATGGGCAGATGATAGGGATAAATACCCTCATGGATGTGGAAGGACGCGGTAGACGCGCCTCGTATGCCATCCGCCAAGAACGGATTCAACTGGCATTGGCATATCTGATGCAAAGCCAACCACCTTCACCAAGCACCGATTATGTGTATGTTGAGGATGAAGCACAACGCCCCGTGTATCAGCTAAACGATTATTTTGACCGCAATTGCTATACTGTCCCACTCACAGCCGAAAAAACACTCACATTGCGGGCATATCCACAAGATTCAAACCGCTTTTTCCCGATACTATCATTATACGATTCGCAAAATCAATTGCTCATCCCCCCCACCGAATTGGCGGAAGCATCAGCATATACCTATCAGCTTGCGCCCATCCCCGCCGATGGGTTATACACCGTGCTAGTTAGTCGCAGACCAACCAACACTGGCGGGGATAAATTAGGCGATTACAAACTGGTCATCCGCGAGGAATAAACCAGTTTCACGCATTGCGTGGCAGGTTTGCCTTAAAATCATCGCAAATTTTGACACTTGTCCCCACATAGAAGAAGAAATAGCGCACATTATTTTCGATATATTCCCATGCTTCGGCGCACGGGCGTAGTTCTGGGTTATCAGCAAACAAGGGGCTAGGCACTAGGCACGCCAATTGGTTGCCCAAATTGCTAAATCTATCCCAATTGACAGTAATCACCATGCCCACACTATTCCAAAATTCGTCATGTGAATAAAAACGCATCGCAAGCGCATCCACACGCCCCATCATGCACTCTAAATAATTTTGCACCACATCAATTTGTACTGGAAATATCGTATTTGCGGCATTGTTACCAACAATTGGGCGCACCAAATCCCGAAACCGACTCATCATATCCACGCCTTGCACCACATCCACCGCATTGGTCATGGTGTATTCTGGCAAGGTGGGCAAAAACGCAGACGCATCCTTACCGGGTGTTTGAAAATCACACGCGGTTAGGAGAAGCATACTCATCAAAAAAAATATCACAGTGAATTTTCTCATTTACCATTTCCCTCTAATGGTTATTGTAACGATGTGCTTATCATAGCACATAATCTTGGTGGCTAACCCCATAGATTTGGGGGGATGATAAAAGATATGAATAACAAGCGGTTATCAGTCATTGATTTACACACATAAAGTGCATACACAGATGCTCATAGTGTTCTTTTATTCTGTCACACTTTGAGATATACTTATAATTATGGACAAACTACCTAACCCACAAAAAACAAATACATCTACCCAAACAGGTCATTCACGTTTCGGTGTTATAATCTTAATGACCATAGCGATAGGTTTAATCATTATTTTATTTTTATTGGTTCGTCAACAGTCTCTCACAATACAAGAATTAAGCGCGACCACAACTATCGAACCTACAATTGTAGCAACACTGCATCCATTGGAATCACTAATACCTACCTTAGAAGAGTCGGTTGTCAGGATAACCGCAAAAAGAAGAGGCGATTTTAGTGTATCTGAAAATGGGACTGGTTTTATCATTAGTGATGATGGACTTATTGTTACTAATGCACATGTTGTTATGAATGGTGATATACAAGGGCAAATTACTGTTAATTTAACTGTAAACAATCAAGAATTAGAACGCAATGCTGTTATAAAGGGTATTATTCCATGTGATGATATTGCATTGATTGATATGGAAGGAAAATACTATACTCCCGTTCCCAGTAATTCAACTATAACACTTGCTTTAGGGGCAGAAATATTTCTCTTGGGTTATGGACATGGGACACTCAATACACCAAATTCAATACGATTTGCACAAGGTACAATTAGTCGAACACAAACTAGTTTTTCGTCATTTCCAATATTAATCGAACATTCTGTACCGTTACTCCCTGCAGATAGTGGTAGTCCATTATTTGACCTTACAGGTCAACTTATTGGTATGAATTTTGCAATGGACACACAAATAAGAGGTAGTATTTCGTATGCCATAGATTACCAACGTATTCGTACAATACTACCCTTACTGATTGAACAAAAAGCACCCGCAACAAATTATACGCTTGATATTATTCATAGTGACACAAGTTCTATTACTCCAACTATCAGGCAACTATCTGATTATTTTGACCGCCATTGTCATACAGTCAATTTAGAGTCGGGTAAAAATTTAATTATTCAAGCCATTCCTCAAGATTCCAACCTATTTCGTCCAATTATATCTGTCTATGATTCATATAATCAACTTCAAACGATTCCAACAGAACTAACACTCGATAACAACTATACGATTAACTCACAAATCACAGTAGGCGGACGTTACACGGTAGTTATTGGGCGTAACACAGTAAACACTGGGGTTGGCAAATTAGGCGACTACATCCTTACAATAAGTCAAGAAACCTAAATAATAGGTCATTGGTCTTGATTATGTTGATGAATATTTTACAATATATTTGTTCTAATTTTTCAACCCTCTAGTCAGTTATCTATATGGTAAATTTTGTAAAAAGTCTTCACAAATTTTGACACTTGTGCCTACATATATAAAATAATAACGTACACCTGCTTCTGTATATTCCCATGCATCGGCACACGGACGAATTCCAGCATCAGATTCGGCATCGTTAAAAAATGGGTTGGGAATAAGACACCCTAACTGATTAATCACATTTGCAAATCTATCCCAATTAACTGATAAAACAGCCCCTGCGGCATTTTTGAGTTCTTTATGAGAATAAAAACGGATGGCAAAAGCATCCACAGTCCCCATAATACATTCTAAATAACGCTGTACTAATCCAAATTGGCGCAAAAGAATGGTATCGGCTAAATCTGTGACCACATTAGGAATAGATTTCCCCGTAACAAATTCTGAAAATACATCCACAATATTGGTTGTTCGGACAACATCAATAGCATTGGTCATGTGATATGCTGGCAAGTTTGGTAAAAAAGATGAAGCATTTCTCCCCGGTATTTGTGGAGTTGGTGAGCCACATGCGACCAATATCAACAAACTGGTAAGAGTCCATCCAAAAACAAATTTTTTCATGTCAAGTATCCTTTTATTGATGGTAATTATAACTATTATAACGGAAAAATACTTAATAGACCCCATAGATTTGGGGGAAGTTGCCCCAAATAATCAAAACTGCTACACTGTTTTTATTTGAGCATGATCAACTGAGGGTAAAATTGCCATGAAAGCGGATAGTATCTCAATTTCTAAGGTATTTAGTGGGGGTGGTGATGTGCAGTATATTTTGCCACATTTTCAGCGTGAGTATGCGTGGGATAAAGAAAATTGGGAGACACTCTTAGAAGATTTGTGGGATGTCTATGAAATTTATACCCCCGATGATGAACCAGAACACTTTATGGGGGCGCTGGTGGTCATCAACGATGGCACACGCAACGGCACAATCCCCGTATTTAAGTTGGTGGATGGTCAACAACGTCTCACGACAATCTCGGTACTACTCTCGGCATTGGGACAATTGGTCAAAGAATCGCATCCTGCCCTACATAAGCGTATCCGCAAAATATTGCTCAATTTGGATGAAAAAGACCTCCTCTATTATAAATTAGTCCCCACAGCCAAACGCGATGACAGGGATGCCTATTTTCATATTCTGGACAACGAAACAGTACCGCCTCAAAGTGAATCACGCATTGGGGGCGCATTTGAGTATTTTTTGCGGAATTTGCGCGTTAAATTGGCAAAAAATGACCCCGAAAAATTGTCTCAAGTCATCCTCAATTGCCTGCATGTCGTGTTTATCACCCTAGAGCAACGAGAACGTCCTTATGAGATTTTTGAGAGCCTCAATGCCAAAGGCAAACCCCTCACCGCCCCCGATTTAGTCCGTAATTATATCGCCATGAGCCTGCCAGAAAATATCCAAGAGGCGATATTCAACAAATCATGGTTAGCCATTGAGGAATTGCTCAACGAAAATCGCACTCGTTTGGGCATTGGGGAATTATCGGCATTTTTGCGCCACTATCTATCGTTGCGAGGAAATTCGTTATGCGCCCGTGACCGCATTTATCAACGCTTTCGTGACCGCATGGAAAAAGAGTTCAAAGCGCCAGAGGCATTTATCGGTGAGGTGCAAACGCTCCACCGCTATGCCATTTATTATGACCGTCTGTTGCGCCCAGAAAATGAACCGCACAAGCCTATTTCGATACGCTTGCACCGACTAAATATCTTAGAAACCACCACCGCATACCCCTTTCTCATGCAGGTTTATGCCGATTGGGATATGAAACTTATCAATACAGAACAATTCTGTGAGGTGCTAGACATCCTCGAAAATTACACTATACGTCGCTATTTGGCGAATTTCCCCTCAAATTACACCAATAAACTGTTTCCAACTCTCTATCGTGAGATAGATACGGGCTATTATACCGATACCCTGCGCCGTTCCCTCATCACCAAAAATTATCCGAGTGATAATCTCATCCGCGAAACACTTCGTCAACGCCGTTTATACGAGGCAAAAACCCAACCACGCCTCGCCTTTTTATTGGATAGCATCAACCGTCATCTATCACAAAATACGGGTGGCTATACTGTTTTAGATGGCAACCCCACCATTGAGCATATTTTCCCCCAGACCCCCTCTGAGGCATGGCAACAAGCCACCAGCGATTCTGAAATAGACGAAATTTTGCGCGATTATGTGCATACATTGGGCAATTTGACCATCGTCACCCAAGAATGGAATTCGACCCTCTCCAATAGCCCCTATGCGAC
>DAOTUO010000186.1:0-17629 GCA_034436595.1 Anaerolineae bacterium
CGTGGGTGGTGGGTTAGTGGGTGGTGTGACTGGGGGTGTTGTGCCACCCGTTGGGATAACCAGACGTTGCCCCACAAAAATCAGATTTGCATTGGCGATATTGTTGGCTTGTTGAATCGCTGTCATCGAGACACCATAGCGCAACGAAATGCGATAGAGATTCTCGCCAGCTTGTACCACATGAACCGTTTGCCCCGTATTTTGCTGTTGGTCTTGTGCCAAAGAGATATTCACACTGGTGAAGGCAACCATCACCATCAAGAGCAATAGGGCGGGAAGGAATCTACGCATACAACCTATGCCTTTCTAAAAAGAGAAAATTAACTTTATCTGCTAACAGTGTAACATAATTTGATTTGACGCGCCGATATTTGCACCATAATCCCCCAAAATTCTCATTGGCGCTTGCCCTACGCTTGGTGATTATGGACATTTTACACAAACACCCCCCAAGTCATGCCACTTTTTGGTTACTTTTCACAAAAGACATTTTCAAATTTGGGCTACTTTTTCCCCTATAATTTCGCCCTATCCGCCTATAATGTAACCTGTTCTATGAAAGTAACTTTTTAAGCGAATGGAGAAGATTGTATGTCGTATGTACCTCCTGCGGATGCGCGTAAATCGCCTAAAGCCCTATTAGAATGGGCAAGAGCCAATGGTGTCGAAGAAGTTGATATTCGCTTTACCGATTTAAAAGCGGTTATCCATCACTTCACCATGCCAATTGGCATTATGGATGAAGGTCATTTTGAAGACGGGTTTGGCTTTGATGGGTCGAGCGTGCGTGGCTTTCAAGCCATCAACGAATCTGACCTTATCTTGAAGGCAGACTTAAATACCAGCCTAATTGACCCCTTCTTTGAGAAAAAGACACTCTCCTTCTTCTGCGATGTCTATGACCCAATTACCCTCAAAGCCTATGGACGTGACCCACGCGGTATCGCCAAACGTGCCGAAGAATATCTCAAGACCACTGGCTTGGCAGATACTGTTTACTTTGGACCAGAAGCTGAATTTTTCATCTTTAGCAATGTGAGCTATGAAGTCGGACCCAATGTGAGCCGTTACTTCATTGATTCGCACGAAGGGTTCTGGAATAGTGGTTCTAACGATGCCTCGATGGTTTATCTCAACCGCATCAAAGAAGGTTACTTCCCCCTTCCCCCACTCGACAAAACACATGATGTTCGTGCCGAAATGGTCGAAGTCATGGAAAAAATGGGGATCGCCGTTGAAGTTCATCACCACGAAGTCGGTGGCGGTGGTCAAGCAGAAATTGACATGCGCTTCGATACCCTGCTGAAAATGGCAGACCAAGTGCAAATCTACAAGCACATCGTCAAGAACGTTGCCGCCCGTCATAATTTGGTTGCAACCTTCATGCCAAAACCCCTGTTTGCAGATAACGGCTCTGGTATGCACTGTCATCAAAGCCTATGGAAAGACGGTGTA
Organism: Anaerolineae bacterium; assembly: GCA_034436595.1. Lineage (GTDB taxonomy): Bacteria > Chloroflexota > Anaerolineae > Aggregatilineales > Phototrophicaceae. The sequence continues at coordinate 1,456 of DAOTUO010000186.1, forward strand.
CCCCTCTTCTATGGCGATAAATATGCCAACCTGAGCGAGATGGCGCTCTTCTATATCGGTGGTATCCTCAAACATGCTCATGCGTTGATGGCATTCACCAACCCAACCACCAACAGCTATCGCCGTTTGGTACCCGGTTACGAAGCACCTGTGAATTTGGTGTATTCAAACCGCAACCGTTCTGCCGCCATCCGTATTCCGATGTATCATAACAGTCCAAAATCAAAACGTGTGGAAGTACGCTTCCCAGACCCCGCCGCCAACCCCTACTATGCTTTCCCCGCCATGTTGTTGGCAGGTTTAGACGGCATCCGCAACAAGATTCACCCAGGCGAAGCGATGGATATGAACCTGTATGAAGCAGGTATCAAGACCAAGACTGTGCCAGAAGGTGGCTTGCACGCCATTTTGACTGAACTCGAAAAAGACCACGAATTCTTGCTTGAAGGTGATGTATTCACCAAAGACATCATCGAGAGCTACATTGATTACAAACGCAATGAGGAAGCCGACCCTGTGGCGATGCGTCCTCACCCATACGAATTCCAATTGTACCTCGACATATAAGTCTAATAACGCTTATGGGGCTTGCCATGGCAAGCCCCTACAGTACATGGCAAGCCCCTATGTCATATATTGTGTTGATATTTGCTAAAATGACACAATGAACACCGATGGATGAAATATCAACACGCACTACGGATTACTAGTTGGTGTACTGGTTGCTGTGGGTGTATCGGTTGGTGCGATGGCTGTATTGGTAGTCGTATTGTTGGGTCTGCTGGGGGGCGCGGTTAGTGTCATCATCGGCGTTGATGTTGGTATGCTTATTGGAGAAATAATACTCATCGGTCGTAGGATTATTAAAATGAGGCAATCCGTTGGCATGACAAAATTACCTTGCCAGCCACCAGCCGTAATCCAACGGGCTAAATACCAGCCACAGGTCCATTCTCAATCGGTATCGCATTTATATTCCATCGCCCCACCAGCATAACAAGCATTATCTTCTGGGGTTTCTGGTTTTGGCTCACTTGCAGAAGAAATGACAGCTACGGTGATACTCAGTAACAATACACTCGATAATAAAATCAATCTGAACAAATGTCTCATATCACATTCTTTCTGATGATGAATTCTAAAAAATAAATTTACCTCATATTGTGTAATTATAGCACAGATATTGTTATATTCCAAAATATATGAAATATTTTATAACCAACTAAAGGGGCTGATAATGGCTGACATACGCACTTGGCGCTAGTCCGCGCCGTTAAACTTTACCTGTTTTGAGGCATGTAATGGCTGTGCTAGGGGCGTTAGCCTCGTATGTCAGCCACAAGGTCTCGTTATCCATTCGGATGAAGAATTATGCGGTATATGGCGGGCATCATAAATACCCGCCATAAAATTATTTTTCTTGTGGATATTTCAGACCCCATTGGGCGCGGAGGGCATCCATCGTTTCCATGATAGCGAGGGTTTCATCCAACGGCATCCATTGGCTTTCGGTTTGTCCCGCATCCAAACATGTATGGACTTCCATAATTTCGTGCGTATAGCCAAAGCCCGTTAGGGGTGTCGGGATGAGTTGCGGATCCTCCCCTGCTAGATAAAGTGACAGGCTTTGTGAGTGCCAAAATGGGGCATGGACATGCACATAACCCTTAGTGCCATAAATGGTGGCATCGTTGCTCATTTGGAGCGTAAAGGAGGTGTTGATAGTCGCCATACGCCCCCCACCATAACGGAAAATAATGGCGGTGCGTTCATCTACGCCAGTTTGCCCCAGATAGGCGGTGCTGATGAGTTCTTGGGGTTTTTCGCCATAGACCATAAAAGCCAGTTGGATGGGATAAACGCCAATATCCAACAATGTTCCGCCACCGAGTGCGGGATTGAGCAGGCGTTCATCGGGGTTACTTGGGGCGCGAAATCCAAAGGTGGCATTGACGGATTGCACCTCACCAATGATTCCCTCGCGGATGATACGGCGCAATTCGTACATGCTGGGCATAAAACGCGACCAAATGGCATCCATGATGAATAATTTCTTTTGGCGGGCAAAGTCTATCACCTCTTTTGCCTCTTGTGCATTGATGGTGAAGGCTTTTTCGCATAGCACATGCTTGCCCGCATTGAGGCATAGTAGGCTATTATCTTTGTGATAGGCATGTGGGGTGGCAATATAAATCACATCCACATCGGGGTCATTGGCAAGCGCTTCATAGGTTGCGTGACGATTGGGGATGTCGTATTGCGCCCCAAATTCATCGGCAGAGGCTTGTGAGCGTGAGCCAACCGCCACCAATTGCGCCTCTGGCACGAGTTTGAGGTCTTGGGCAAATTTATGGGCAATGTTGCCTGTAGCCAATATGCCCCAACGATAGGTTTTGCTCATGATTTTTACTCACATTCCGGCAAGGCGGTTAAATCCACTTGCCATAAGCCACCCGCGATACCATTTTGCGAGAGCATGAGGACAGAATTGTCTGGTGAAACCCACATCCACGCACGGTCATTCTCCATCAAATTGAGTGGTAACGGTGTGAGGGTGGTGAGGGTATCAGTGCGGAAATTATAACACTGTAGTGTGGGTATGCCATCTATTGGGCGAGCAATATACGCTTGGTCTATCCCACCTCGTTGTATCCATACAGGCGCGGGATAATTATTGCCCGCTGGCTCTGCTTCAAAAAGCAGGCGATTGGATGTCAAAAAGGTGTGTTTGACATAATAGCCCGTGGCTCCAAATTCATCGGTGGTGATAATCACTTCGGTGGCTTGCGAATTTGGACCAGGTACGGTAAACGATTGTGTGCCACCATAAACAGAACGGCTAATCCATTCTGATGTGGCGCGGGCGGTGAAATAGCGGATTTTTTCGCCATACGCCCCAAAATAATACGCCAAAAATGCGTCATTCTCGGTCGCCCAGATGATACCCTGCAAGCTAAAGCGGGATAAATCCTGATGGACATAGCGCCGATTGCTACCATCAGATTGGGCGGTATAAAAATGATTCACGCCCGATTGATAGATCAATCGGCGCGAAATGGGCGCAACATCGACAAACGAGTGATTAAATTCGGCATCATCGCGCAAGCGCATCCGTTCCCGCGTTTCTAGGGTCAATTGCGCGACGGCAGGATGTTCGATAAAGTCAAATTCTTCGGTTTCGGGGTTATAACCATACCATGCCCACGCGGTGAGCGGTTGTTTTTCGCACCCAATCGCATAACGGAGAGGCGCTTCACGCGGAAATTCCACACTGACCACTTCATCATCGCTAATTTGGGTGATATTGGCGATAGGCGCGAGAGCAATAGGTGACTCTACCACATTTCCCATCACTGTCATCTCGATATGCGTGATGGCGGTGTCATCACCATATAATTCGAGTGGGATATCAAAATATTGTTCCCCAAGCGCGGGCATGGTGAACGCTAACGGGGTAAATCCGCAGACGGTCACAGGGAAGCCAAACCCCTCTGCAATGGGATCTTCATCGCCTTCGGTGGCATAGGCAAAGGCGAATAAACTAATATCGGTATACCCAGTAGACTCGTCTGGATTGACTAATTCACCCCGCACAACGAGTTGTGTTTCGCCATAGGGGTTAAGCCGACTTTCAATGCGTAACCACGACACATCTAACACACTATCCAATGTGACCCGATAGGTAATTTGGGGTGTGGCTTCTGGTGTGGCTTCTGGTGTGGCTTCATCTTGCGCCCATGTGGGCAAAATTGCCACACAGAAGACCAATAGGGTAATCAATAAACGGCGCATCAATAATCCTTTCAGCTATTTTGCAATTGGGAGAGGAGTTCAGCCGCCATCGTAAAATTTTGGTTATACCACAGGGCTTGTTCGAGTTGAGAGATAGCCCGTATCATATCATCAGTGGCGATATACGACAGGGCAAGGTAATAATACATCTCCTCGACCCCTGGGGCATTGCCAATCACACGCCATGCAAGGGTTTGCGTATCTTGTGGGCGACCAACACGCAGATACGCATCAAAAATATCGAATTGATACCACATCATGCGGAAGGGCAAGCCAATTTCACGCGCCCGATCATAGGCGACCACTGCCTCTTCATAGCGCCCCAAGCGAGCCAGTACCGTCCCCAAATTAAAATGATTAAATCCATCATCGGGTTTTGCCTCTAAATCGGCAGTCACCCGTGTGTGTAGAGCATTGATATTTTCGGTTTCGTCCCAATGAACTGTACCCATTAGGTCACGCACTTGTGCCTCTTGTTCTGGCTCATACAACACCATATAAGAATAATTGAGTTGTCGCCATCTATCCATCAATTCATCATATTTAACGGCTTTACCCAGATTATCCGCCCCAAAACCGAGTAGCGAATCATACATATAGGCTTCGCCCTTGTCGTCATCAAACCCGACAATCACGCGGTTGTGGCTCATCCATGTTTTGGCGGCATCTGCACCCTCTTCGTAATAGACAGTCTCCACCAGCACAGGAAATCCCTCCGTGACCAGTCGTTTGAGCATGGGCAAATCGCCACCGAGCCGTTCTATTCCCGCCAACCCAAACGATTCGGCATAATTGAGCATTTCATCTAAACGGGTGCTGGCATCTGCCTCACGCGGATTGAGAAAGCGAATGGTGTCATAATAATTCATGTCGCCACGCCAATACGAAATTTGCATGGTGAGCGCCGCCGCCGAACACCGATTAAATTGTTGCCATACCCGTTGCATCCCCTCTAGCACCACCCGTTTGGGGAGCAATGGTGTGTCATTGTCTGGTCCCACAGGGATGGCGCTGGCAATAGTTGCGGTGAATAGGCTCATGAGGAAAAAAATAATGAGGAAAAATCGTTTTGTCATGCACAAAATCCTTAAAAATACTCAAAATGGACATGAAATTATTATGTCCTATGGTCAGAATTGGTTTGTAGGGATGGTTATTCACCATCCGATGCCCACACCACACGGTAAGGGCGCATTTTATCTATTTTGCGCCCTTACACATTACAACATTCCCAAAATCCGACTTTTAGGCTTTCACCACCGCCGTATAGATGGCGCGTAGTGCTTCTGAAATAGTGGGATATTTGAAGGAATATCCCAATTCTGCCAACCGACTTGGGACGGCACGTTGACCATCGAGTACGATGGTACTCACTTCACCGAACATCATCTTAAAGGCAAATGCAGGGACGGGTATGGGGACGAAATTGCCCAGAACTTTGCTCAATTCCTGCGCCATCTCTTTATTGGTGACTGGATTGGGCGCAGACAGGTTAAATACGCCATTGGCATTTTCGTTGTTAATCAAAAAGCGAATCGCGGACACTTCATCGTCCAAATGAATCCAGGGGAGTTGTTGCTTGCCACTACCTAATGTGCCACCACCCTTCATTTTGAAGGGCAATGCCATACGCGGCAATGCGCCACCCTCGTCACTCAATACCACACCTGTGCGGATAATCGGACGGCGCACACCGAGTTTATCGGCTTCGGCTGTGGACGCTTCCCATTGCTTGCACACATCCGACAGATAATCATCACCCGCAGGGAAATCTTCTGTGACATCTTGGTCGCCTGTTTTTGTGCCATAATACCCCACTGCCGATGATTGAATCAGCACTTTGGGTTTTTTGCTGGCAGATTTAATGGCTTGCATAATGGCTTCACCCGCTTGGACACGGCTGTCTAAAATGGTTTTTTTGCGTTTCCATGACCACTTGCTAGGGAAAAATCCCTCACCAGACACACTTTCACCAGCCAAATTCACAATGGCATCTGCACCATCTGCCACTTCACCCCACCCATCAGCCGTTTTGGTATCCCATTTATGAAAATGGACGGTAGCAGGCAAGGCTTCCGTTTGGCGCGGGTTGCGACTCAGGATATGGACATGATGCCCATCATTCGCCAAACTTTTGACCAATGCACTCCCGATAAGACCTGTTCCACCTGTGATAATAACGCGCATAACATGACCTCACTTCTATAATCAGACTGCGACACATCGCCTATTGTAACGTGAATTGCGTCAAGATGAAATAATCCGTAGCACCAACTAAGAGGCGCTCTTGTGGATTATCTGCATTGTATAACCCCACAATGAGGGTGTAATGAGTCTCTAGTAAATTGTTGGGGATGATAAGCGCGTGTTGGTCGGTAATAATTTCGCCAATCTCCCATGTGATGGTCGGGCGATTCCACGCGCTAGGCTCTGCATCGCGCTGGACAATCACATTTCCCGCATCATCTAATAGCTGGAGAAACACCTTATAGCGCGTCTCAATGAGGGTATCGGTTGTCCATTCCATGTATACCTGCAATACATCACCTTCAACCAACATAGTGCCACTGAGCGCATACCCCAACAGCCGAATATTCTCACCGAAGGTTATATCGGCAGGTGTCACACTATCGAACATGAATGGGGTGATATAGCGCACCAAACGCACCCCACCATACCACTCGGCATTTGCCTCGTATGTATCAGAATCGAGCGCACCCTCGACAATATTATTGGGGTCACGCTCACTTTGCGCCCAAAACACCGCAAATATTCGTTGATGGCTGGCGATAATCGTCTCCATCTCGGCAGATGTGGCTTGGTCATCGCCACCGAGTCCGCGTGGCAATTCATAGATGGGGGTGTTACCCCTGTAATAATAACCGAACACCTCCGCCTGATTGGGCGCAGATAAAATAATCGCATCGCCTTCGCGTTCATCGGTCATGATGAGTGTCGCAATTTGGCGATAATCATCGCGCCGAAAATCGCTATACAGAGGCGCTATGCCATTGATAAACAGCACCATAATGCTGATGAGTGCCACGCCTGTCGCCACTTTTGGGATGTATTCCCCATAGCGGGTATCATTGCGTGGCTGGAGTGTCCACAGCTCCCATACCCCGCGCCCCATCCATACGGCAAATCCGACTTGTGCGGGGAGTAAAAATTTGAGATTAGCTTCTCGGTATAATCCCAACGCCAAAAATATCCCCATAGACACCCCAACCCATAACACGGGTAGCGCAACCTTCCACCACATCCGACGCGGCTCATTGGGCAGTTGCAACAAGGCAAATAGCAATAGAAATAATATGGCGATACTCAAGCCTGTGCCGAGTGTTATCCCCACCGATAAATTCGCCAAGATGGTGGCGATGGCAATTTGTGGCGATAGGAGCGCATCTGCCTGTCCCCAACTACCGAGTTGAGTGAGCGCGGTGGGTAATTGTGGGATAAATAGGGCGATGGTGGCTAAATTGATGGCGACATACACCCCAATATGACGGATGAGGGGCGAAAAAGATTTTTTCTGCTGATAGCCACGCACCCCCTCCGCGCCAAACCACAACACCGCTAAAATCCCTTGTGTGAGCATGATTAGCGGGTATGAATAATGGATATATAAGCCGATGGCATTGAGAATGGCAAGGGCAATCATCGTAGGGACGGCATATATGCCGTCCGCATCCCTCATATTGGATGCGATGAATCGTGTCTGTATAGGCAATAGCATAAAACGGGCAAACGCCCACATGCTCCCCGCGCCAATCATCGCCAACAACGCATACATCCGCGCTTCTTGAGCATAATAGATGCTAAACGTGTTTAGGCTGATGAAGCTCATCGCTAACACGGCGGGTATCATCCCAAACAACCGTTTTCCGAGTGCATACGTCACTGCTACGGTGATAATACCCGCAAATAGCGATAGGCTACGCAACCCTGCTTCGCTATCCCCCAAAAAGCGTGTCCATACTGCTATGAGCCAATAATACAGGGGTGGATGAATATCCCGACTCGCATTTTCGGCAATATCGGCAAAAGTGCGGGTGGTTTGCACATAGGTATTGCCTTCATCGTGCCATAGCGATTGTCCGCCGATGTCATGCAGGCGCAAGCCAAAGGCGATGAGCAAAATCATCACCAACCCGCCCAAAATGCCGATATGCCGAGTTTTAGTCACGCGCACGCCCTCGCAAAATATCTAAAATGACGATGATGGTCATCAATCCGCCGATAATACCTAAGACGATATTACCCCATTGAGCTGAAGATTGCCGATTCACGATGGTGATGCTGTCTATCACCAGTGGAGATGTGCCATCCTTACTCAAACTGATTCGCAGGGGATTTGCGTATTCCAGAGGATAAACTGTCCAATTCCAACCATCTGATGAAGGTGTCTCTGAAAAATACCGACACGATTCATATTCACAAATCTGCAAGCTATCACCACGCCAACGCACCAACATTTGGGCAGTCGCATGATAGGTATACACATCAAATGACAGGCTATCGGTGTTGATAGCACGCCCAAATTGGGCAGTGGCATCTTCTACAGGTGTATTATCACCCACATATCGAATTGCCCAATGGTCATCTGACTGATGCACCCCCGCATACAGCATGGGTCTGTTGGTCAAAATATAATCTTTCACCGCCTCATATACGGGCAAAGTCGTATAATAGGGATGCTCATCGCTAAAATCGGGTTCTGCCATGCGGAAATAATATTGCGGGGTGTTCGCCCATGCCATATCAGGACGGGTGAAATACCAATAATTTATCACGCCAAGCCAATGCCATTCTTCCTGCGCCCGTTGATAATAATCCACAATGTAATCGGCGGCTTGTTGCATCGTCACTTGCCCAAATTGGTCACGGATACCCGTCACATTGGGATTTTCTTCTATGGTGGGGACAAAATTCCACGCCGCCTCACTAATCCATATCGGCTTATGGGCATCGCCATTGTTAACCATAATATCGCGGATATAAATATGCCGTCCGATATTGGTGGTGGTTTGGCGCATACGGCGGTCGGTGGGTCCACTAAATAACCCGTAGCCCTGCACCGCCATAATATCAAAACACGCCCCTGCCCCTGCATCATACATGCGTTGCAGATAGATAAAATCGTTCAAATCGCGCCCTGTGAGCGAGACAGTCGGTGCGAGCGCCGCCGTGATGACGACAATGTTGGGGTCAACGGCTTTGAGGGCGGTATAAGTACGACACAGCATGTCAGTATAGCCCTCTGGACTGACATCTCGCGGTCCCCATTCAGGGAAAATATTTGGCTCATTCCAAATTTGATAATGATGGATGCGCCCTTTATAGTGTTCGGCAACCGCCACCGCAAAATTGACAAAATCTTGAATATCGTCTGGCGGACCCAAATCGTCACTATCGGGATTACTCCGAGACCATGCTGGCGAGGTATCTAACCGCGCTTGGAAGCTAAAGCCATAAGCGATGGCGGTATCAACAATAAAGTCATATTTATCCCAAGCAGAAATCGTATCTGGGATGCCATCGCCATTTCGGTCATGACGGGAATCGGTGAATTGTCCGCGCCCATCAATTTCGATGTCGTGCCACGAAAATTGTTGACGTAGCCACGAAATACCTGCCTCGCGGATGGTTCTTAGTTGGACATCCACTTTACGCGGGTCTGCCTCTAAATTCAAAAAGACATTGATGCCATAGGGGGAATTATTGACATGATTGATGGGGGTCATGGGTTGTGTGTTGGGTTGGGGACGCAAGCCACCCCCCACCCATTCGATTACCCCGCGCATTTGCGAAATGGGTTCTTCTTCGCCTGTCACTGACCATGCGAATTGCCACACCAAACCCTTGTTGGCGAGGTCAAATGCCAAGCCAACGCCTAAACCGATGATTAGAATGATGAATACGAATAATTTTCTCATGGGGAAGATTATACCCTAGTGGGCGGGGTGGGGTGTAGGGGATAGTCGGATTGGTTCAGCCACCTATCCCCATACGCTATTAGGGCAGGGTGATATTATAGATAACCACATTTTGCCATGAACCTTCTTTTGAACGAATAGTGACCGTTATCACATTTGGGTCATTTTGTGATGACCATTCCATGCGGATTCTATAATTATCGTAAACATCATCATTCAATAAAACGGTTTCCTCAAATGTATAGAGGTCAATGACAGAGTAGGGTCTTAACCAATAGTGATTATTGGGAGACGGGTTTACACAACCCCACTCGCTCTATCGTGCTATTGTTGAGTTGTTATAGCAATGTTTACCCCATTTTCCTCAAAACTAATTCTGCGGAGGGACGAAGGAGTATTAGGAAAATGAAAACCGCCATCATTTTCCGCAAGCAAAGCATACCTGACAGGGTATGCTTGAATGACAACTGTTTCTTCATCTAGCCAAGCAACTTGAGATGGGGAACATACTCCTATTGGCTCTGTATGGTGCAAAATACCGCCTGGCTCATACTCTGGTAATTGATAAAAAGGTTTAATAATTGCAACGCGCCATGTTTCTCCGTAATGAAGACAATCTCGATAATCTCTAAAATATACATAATTAAATTCATTATCATCATCTAAAATCACGGCAACTTGTTTTTCATCAGGAGATACCCCTAAGATAGCTTCAATTTCACCCCAAAATAGCCCTTCACCAAAGGGTAAATTTTCTGGAAAAATTAACTCATCTGGTAAATAGCGGGTATCATATCGTTGGAGTGAAGCAATCATATCATCCTCTCCATCAAGCACCAAGTAATATATGATACTTTCGTTGTGAAGATAGAATGGGCGTAATTCATCAGTGGCTTGAGGAAAACACTCATAGCCAATTTCTTGATAGGTTATCCCTGTTGCATCTAAAATGACTAAGCTACAGTTGCCATGTCCATTTGAAAACTCCCCACCCGAATAAAATGCGATATATCTTTTTGGGGAATCAATTTTTATCAAATTTCTATTAAATTCCCCGCCTGATAACACAAATTCTAAGCTATTTGGTGTGGTCACATCAAACCGATAATATGAAACAATCGGCGAGCTGTAATTGTAAATAGAGCTATACATGACCCCTAATGTATCGGTAAGCCAGTCATCTACACCCACTGCTGTATCTATGCTCATTCTTTTTTCACCCAGAAAATTCTGTTGTGATGTTGCAAGATGATGCGAATAGATTTGATAAGCACCTGCACCATCAAAATTTCGCCCAATGATTATTAGCCATTCGTTATTGGGATTTCCATAAACTCGCCAGTCACCATGACCTTCTGGCAATATGTCATACGTGGCGAGTGTTTCATCAAAACAGACGACTACTTTTTCGATTTCGGCATTATAGACTATATGCTATTGCCCTCTACGGGTATCTTGTTGTGGAAATTGGTCTGCACAAACAGGTATAGATTCGGTTGGTTCAGGAGTTGCTATAGTGGATTGTGATTCCACCAACACCCAATTTATCCCTTCCGCGAAAATATCTTCTGGATTTGGCGGAAAAATCGGCGTTGGCTCTGGCGTTTGTTGCGCCATCACAGGAAAAATAATCGCAAAGCAGGCTAAAAATGTTATCAGCAGAAATTTTTTCATCAGATTACCCCTTCTTTATATTCGATATGATGCGCCGATTATAACGCTATCAAATAAAGGCAATCATACGCCTACCCCCACCCCCAACCAACGGATCTCTATGATATTATTTCTCATTCCCCGCCGACCAACAACACGGCGCGTTTCCAGCTATCGCCTTCTGCGCCGATTGCCTCATCCACATTCTGAAAATCGTATTTGCGCCGAAATTCCGCTAATTCTGCCCTCAATTTACCCCAAATGTCGGTCTGGGTGCTGATGAGTCGTTTGGCACTAGCGGCATTTTTTGCCTCGTTCAATGTGATACGAAAATGTGTCAGGCATAACCCGCGTGAGTTTGCATAGGCGGTGTGCAATTTGGGGTCGGTGATATGCTCGGCTAAGGTTTGGGCATAACGAATTTCGCTGGCGGATTGTGTTTCACAGCCGATACACGGCTGGTCGGGTGATAGGGCATCGGCAAGGGCATTTCCGCTACTTTTGGCGGATACAAGCCGTGAAAATCCGCGTGTGGGGGATATACTGGTTATATTTTGGGCAATTTTTGTCAATTCATCCACCACCGCTTCATATAAGGTGGCAACACCAAGCGAGTTCCCCGGTTGGATGAGCATTTTACCGTGTGCCATACACAATCCCCGACTCGCACGAAATTTGGCATGTAGGAGCGGGTCGGTCACATGCTCATAAATAATCGAGTCCAGATGGCGCTGAACATCGCGCTCGGTGAGCCTACACATCGCACAACCATCGGCAGGAAATGTCTCTATCAAATCAAAATAGCCAAAGGGGGTTAACATCACGCCTCTTTCGATAAATATCACTCCCCTATCATAGCACCCTATTTCTCTACATACACTCATTACCTGCTGGCAAAAATTTTCCAAAAACAGAACATGTGATATATTAATTGTGATTGACAATTAATTATTTTAGCCGCAAGATTGAGAAACAAGCAACTTATATAGTAGTGAGCCGTATTGCATGACAAAGAAATATGGATACAAAAAAGTATCCCTCTTCCAAAAGCAGTTCAATCAGCTAAAAAATCGACTAAAAGTACAAACACAGGCGCTTGATAATGCCTATGCGCGTATGAATATAATTGAAGCAGAACACAAAGATGAACTGATTCAGTATGGTGTGTTATTTGAGCAAAGTCCCGCTATTAAAATCATCATCAACCCAGATACCGGTCAGATTGTAGATGCCAACCACGCGGCTTGCCGGTTTTATGGCTACGACAAAGCCACTATCACTACGATGACCATCAATCAAATGAATGATATCACTAACGAAGAGACAAATCAGGCAATACAAAAAATAGCCAATAAGCAAAAACGATCTTTTCATTGTAAGCAACGCCTTGCGAATGGTGAAATACGTGATGTTGAAGTTTTTTCTGCGCCCATTGAATTAAAAGGAAAAACATATCTTTACGCCGATGTTTTTGACTTATCGAAGCATAAAGAACGAGATGCAGAACTGCGCTTGTTATGGCACGCGCTCAATCAGAGCGCTATCAGTATTATCATCGCCGATAAATATGGTAGCATCGAATATGTAAACCCCTATTTTACCCATGTGACTGGCTATAAATTGGCAGAGGTCATTGGCAAAAAATTGGATGTTTTTGAATTTGCTACATCTCCTGATAACCCAAAAAACTTATGGCAGACGATTACTGCTGGAAATCCATGGTCAGGGGAGATCCATAATAAGAAAAAGAATGGTGAACTCTATTGGGAATCAGTCAATGTATCACCCATCATGGATGAAGATGGCAATATCACGCATTTTATGGCAATCAAGGAAAATATCACAGAACTTAAAGCTATTGCACACCAACTTCGTGATTCAGAACGCTTTGCCCGTTCTGTGGTTGATTCACTTTCGGCACATATCGCTATTGTGGATGAAAAGGGGTGGATCCTCGCTGTTAATAATGCTTGGAAAACCTTTGCATATGAAAATGATATTGAACCAGATGCAGTAGGAACTGACGTAAATTATTTTGATGTCCTTACTTCAGTTAATGTAAATACTGAAGATGGCAGAACTGCCCAGTTGGTTTTGAACGGTATCCAACAAGTGATACAAGGGGATATTCCCTGCTTTTCTCTGGAATATCCCTGTCCTTCACCTAGCGAGAACCGTTGGTTTATGGTGCGTATTACACGGTTTCCTGGGGGCGAATCAACTCGTATTGTAATTGCTCATGAAAATATTACTGACCGTGTGTTGGTAGAAACGAAATTGGCGACTTATAACACGCAATTAGAAGAACTCGTCTCATCGCGCACAGCTCAATTGGAACGTGTCAATGAGCGTATGAATACGGTATTGAATAATGTAAGTACCCCCGTATTGCTTGTCGATGCAGACGGAAGAATTGATATTACAAATCCCGCATTTAACCGAAAATTGGGGTATCAACCCGATGAATTATTTCGGCATAAGCTATGGAGCATCTTTGGAGATGCAAATCAAGCACGATTGATTGAACTATTCAATGATACAGAAAATACCACCGCACCATTTGAGGCGCAACTCATTGCCAAAGATGGCTCGTCTATAGATGCAGAAGTCTCGCTTAGTCACCTATCGGGCAATGATAACGCGGTTGTTTGCACGTTATATGACATCTCACATCTTAAAGAGGTGGAACGAGTGAAAGATGCGTTTATCTCGATGGTGAGCCATGAACTACGTACTCCTATCACCTCAATTATGTTGAGTGTTAGCACCATTAATCGCTTTTATGACCGCCTAACCGAAGCACAAAAACGGCATAAATTGGCTCAAATGTCGGAGCAGGCACAAACATTGAGCGAATTAGTCACTTCTATTCTGGATGTTGCGCGTTTTGCTACCCGTGAGAATAAGCGGGGCGAAACCATGATAGATATGGCACAAGTATTGCGTGATGTGGTCTCTGAATGTATTGACCAAGCCACAGCCAATGATAAACAAATCCATGTAGAACTCATCAATGAAGCCACCTATATTCAGGGGGAACACACCGATATTATGCGTATCTGGAGTAATTTGCTGAGTAACGCCATCAAATATACATCCAATGGGGGCGAAATCATAGCAAAGCTGTATGGTGGTATATCGGAGGCGCAACTATCAGAATTAGGCGATTTTGTTGATGATTTACCGAGTGATATTGTTGAGGGACGCTATATCATCGGCTTGGTAAAAGATAATGGGCATGGAATTCGCCCAGAAGATGTTCCTCAGATGTTTACGCGCTTCTTTCGGGGGTGGGCAACCAGCACCAATATTTTGGGGACCGGCTTGGGGTTGTCATTTGTTAGGGATTTATTACACCTTTATGGTGGGGATATTGTTTTTAGAAGTACATTAGGCATTGGAACAACCTTCTGCTTCTGGCTACTCAGAGACGACAGTTCCATAGTAAACACAGAGGAATTATATCATGACCAAAGTTCTCATCGTTGAAGATAATTTAACATTGCTCGAAGATATTTCGCTAGAATTAGATTTGCGCGGGTATGATGTTGTGCAAGCCACAGACGGCAAAGTTGCGCTCAATATCTTAGAAAAAATGTCACCGCTCCCCGATATTATTGTGAGTGATATTGCTATGCCCGATATGGATGGCTTTAAGTTTTTAGAAACTATCAGAGGCGATACCGCCTTAAACGACATCCCGTTTCTATTTCTGACAGCATCCAATTCACCTAATTCGCTCCGTATTAGCAAGGAATTGGGTGCAGATGATTTTATCGCCAAGCCCTTTCAATCGGATGACCTTGTGCTTGCGATAGAAAACAAAATCAAGCGCATTAAAGCATTTCAGAAAAAGGCAGAAAGCAATCTCAATGAATCTAAACGCCAATTGATGCAAATGATTTCTCATGAATTGCGTTCTCCGCTCACAGTCATTTATGGTGGGACAAATATCCTCACCAAACTGCTTGCGGGAACACCCGATGAAACGGTCGAAAAAATGATAGGTCTCGTTCAGAATGGTGCAAATCGGCTCAACTCACTCACAAAAAAGATAGTGGCATTACTCGAAATTGATAGCGGTGGCTTGCAAACTCGCTTTGATAAATCGAGAGAGCCATTTAATATGAATGAATTGGTAGAGTCTAGGATTGCGAAACTCAAGCCAAGTATCATCCATGAGCGACACGCCCTCACCATCATATTTAACCCAAATCCAGAATCTGTGCATGTGGATGGTGTTCTGAATTATTTAGAACTGATGATAGATGAACTGGTTGATAACGCCATTAACTTTACACCAAAAGATGGCACAATAACGGTCTCTGTTAGTCAACAAGATGATAAATTTGTGACCCTAATTATTGAAGATACAGGTGTAGGCATCCCAAAAGCCGATATGTTGCGCCTTTGGGAGCGATTTGTGCAGATAAACCGCGATAATCAGGAGCAACAAGGCTCTGGCATTGGGTTATCCATTGTCCGCGATTGCGCCCGTATTCATGGTGGTGATTGCACACTCATCAGCGAATTAGGCAAAGGCACAACAGTCACCCTAATATTGCCCAAAAGCGTCTTATAAGGCTCACTATATATTTTATGGCAGATGAGGTGAGCATATCGGTTATATGACTCGCCTCATCTGTCATAATTATTCCCCCTGATACACCCCACTGCCCTCCACCGCATCGTTGTCGCGGATATTCACGCCGTCCACATCTAATTCGCCTAGATTATATATCCCACCGCCGAAATTTGTCGCTGTGTTATTTTGGATTGCACCGCCATCCATC
>DAOTUO010000187.1:0-13519 GCA_034436595.1 Anaerolineae bacterium
ACCTATTCGTTGGGCATCCCGATGGCTACCGCAACCCCGCATGGTGGGATTATTCGCCAGATGCCAAACAATGGCGGGCGAATCAGCCACAAGCCGAGCAAACAGGGTTTGCAGGGGCAGATAGGCCAGGCAGCAATATATCTTGGTATGATGCCGTGGCATTTTGCCGATGGATAAGCGCCCTCACGGGTGAAAAAATCATGCTCCCCACCGAACAGCAGTGGCAACGCGCCGCCCAAGGCGATGATGGACGCGACTACCCGTGGGGAAATGATTGGGATGGCGCACGGTGTAATAATTCCATTAGTCCATTTGATAGCAATTCCACCACGCCAGTCACCCAATTTGAAGGCAAAGACAAGGGTGATAGTCCGTATGGTGTGGTGGACATGAGTGGCAATGTATGGGAATGGTGCCTGACCGCGTATGAGACGGGCAAGAGTGATTTGTTCGGAACAGATGTTCGCGTGTTGCGGGGTGGCTCGTGGAGCATCAACAATTCAGTCAGTTTCCGCGTGGCTTATCGTTTCAGGGTTTCCCCACTTGTCAGGTACCTCAGTAGGGGTTTTCGTTTTGCCCGCTTTTTCTAAAATTCTAATGTTCTAAATTTCTTGATTTTGTTCTGCTTTTGCCCGTGCCAAATCCCGCGTAGCGGGCGAAATTTTTTGGGTGTGTGGTGGCGTTTGTAGGGACGACATATAAGGCTTGTCCGTAGTTAAAAAGGCAAAATAGGATAAAAATAGCGTGTATGTTACCTGCCGACGGGCGGTGAACCACCCGTCTGACCGTCTGAAACCCCGTGAACGGGGTTTGTTTTGCCTATTTTCATCACAAAAAATGGGTATGGCGTAGGGGCTTGTCATGGTAAGCCCGATTTTTACGGTTGGTCGCGGGGGTTTTGCCATGGCAAACCCGTACATCATGCCTATCTGATCCTAAAAATCGGCAGACCAACCCCATTTATGGGGTTTTGGTCATATACGTAGGAGGTTCACTGCCTGCCATATCTACGCAAAATCATCAAAACAACCACGGACAAGCCTTGTATGCCGTCCCTACGCCCCACTGCGTGGAGAAAGAGGAGAAAACCATTTCTAAGCGAGGTTTTAGCCCTCTCTCCAATTTTTTGGGGGTGGGGGTGGGGTCAAAACTCTTTTTCAAAAAATTAACCGAATATTACTGTTTTTCATCCAATAAAGGAGACATATCATGGAAACCGACCATCCCAACCAGAATACTTATGCGCCACGCCCCAAACGCACATCGCCTATGCCGAGTACAGGCAACCTCGAAGAGGGGGTGGAATACATGAAACTTGTGTTTTTTAGGCATGACCAACGCATAGAAAGCGCAATTTATGGAAAAGGGATTCAACCCTCATCCGAGACAAAAAACGGTGAGTTACATCCTTATATGGATGGGTTAAAAAAAGACGGTTGGCATCATGTCTATGGGACGGGCGATAGCGAAGGGATTCTGGCGTATCTGGAACGACAACGCATTGTGCCAATTGAGACGACAACACCCACAGACACCCCTCCAATAGCTACCCATAAGTATCATAGCATCATGATTGGTGGGGAACGGTCTCTTATTGCGTATCTACCCGCTAGCTCATTCATCGAAATCACACAAAATGGCACGAGCAAGCGTGTATTGGGCAATGTACAATATTTCATGGCGCAATACAAACAAGCTAACTGGTTACATATCTCTACATTCATGCACGATGAAAGGACTGTATTGGTATTGGGGCGCAACGGACACATTATGTCATCTGAACATATCACACCAGAGCATCATGCCCAATTGCCCACGGGGGCGCGAATCACCCGCATTGAAGATTTGGGGGGTGAATTAAAGGTCAGCGCGTATGACAACCAGAAGGTGGATAATCTGCGGAATCAGCAAAAATCCTTGTCGAAATTTGTGACAACCCTGACCCAAAAGGGTGAGTGGTGGTTGGCTTATGAGGCGCAAGAATTAGGGCATCGGGTCATTTATCTGGGACGAATCATGCCATGCGTGTATCAAAACCTCAATGCTTCTTATAGGTTATTTTAATCAAATAACTTTGTTTATATGATACAATGTGAACAATAGAATACAAATATAATACTTATCGTAATATGAATATAAGGAGAAAGCATCATGAGTTCACCCCCAATCACCATCGTTGCTCCCAAATATCGCGCATATACACTTCAGACTTATCGGCAAATTCCACAAATGAATGCACTATCTGAAGAGGAAAAATTCGCCATTGATGTAGTCGGAAATGTCCTGCCCTTCAGAATCAACAATTATGTTATTGACCAATTGATAGACTGGGAAAATGTCCCAGACGACCCCATCTATCGCCTCACCGTCCCCCAAAGAGAGATGCTCCTCCCCGAACATTTCGATGCAATGGCAACATTATTGCGTCGTGGGGCATCATCAGAAGACATCCGCCATACGGCAAATGAAATCCGTCTGCAACTCAACCCACATCCTGCTGGTCAGCTTGAATATAATGTCCCCACCGTGAACGGGGTCAAGCTCACAGGGGTTCAGCACAAATATCCAGAAACGGTGCTGTTCTTCCCTAGTCAGGGACAAACTTGCCACGCCTATTGCACATTCTGTTTTCGGTGGCCCCAATTTGTCGGTATGGATGAACTCAAATTCGCCATGAAAGAAACAGAATTGTTGACCGAATATCTCTCTATGCACCCAGAAGTGACAGACATCCTGTTCACAGGGGGCGACCCGATGATTATGCGGAGTAGCGCCCTCGCCTCGTATATCGAGCCATTGCTAGAGATAGATAGCATCCATACCATCCGCATCGGCACAAAAGCCCTTAGCTATTTTCCATACCGATTCACCACCGACCTCGATGCCGATGAACTCATGCGCCTATTCGATAAAATTGTCGCCTCTGGCAAACATTTGGCGATTATGGCGCATATCAACCATCCCAATGAATTACAGACACCCGCGCTTGAACAGGCAGTGGCGCGGATTCGCGCTACAGGGGCGCAAATCCGCACCCAATCGCCCCTCATGCGTCATATCAACGCCGACCCACAAACATGGGCAACTATGTGGCGCAGGCAGGTAGATTTGGGGATGATTCCCTACTATATGTTCCTCGCCCGCGACACAGGCGCACAACATTATTTTGCTGTGCCATTGGTCGAAGCGTGGGAAATTTTCCGTTCTGCATATACCCAAGTCAGTGGGATATGCAGAACAGTGCGCGGTCCCAGCGCCAGCGCGACACCCGGTAAAATTCAGATTTTAGGGGTGAGCGAAGTGTATGGCAAAAAAGTGATTGCCTTGCGCTTTTTGCAAGGACGTAACCCCGATTGGGTACACCGCCCATTTTTTGCCGAATACGATGAAAAAGCGACATGGGTAGATGAACTTGTGCCTGCATTTGGTGAGGAACGATTCTTCTTTGAAGAAGAGATGACCTTCGTGCCGAATTAGCTATCTGTGGCTATGACCCAAAGGGCGCTCTGTGCTATGAGCGCCTTTTTTATCCCTCATCATCCACGGCACCCGCCCCGTTACAATCGGTGCAGATGCCATAAAATTCTAGCAAATGACCCGTTAATTTTACGCCAAATTCGCTCTCTAGGCGTTCCCCCAATACACCCAACCCACAATCTTCAAATTCGATGGTCTGGTTGCATTGCACGCACACAATATGATGATGGTGTCCATCGGGCATCAGCACATAATGGGGTGTGGCGCTTCCTGATGTGTATGTGGGGCGGATAATGGCGAGTCGTGTCAATAAATCCAGTGTCCGAAACACACTCGCACGCCCAATAGAGGCATCGCGCCCCGCTACCGCCTCTAAAACCTCGGCGGAGGTCATGTGACCCTCATGGGTCTCTATCACCGTCAAAACAGTAGCGCGGGCGGTGGTCAGTTTATAGCCTGCATCACGCAAGCGGTTAAGTCTTGGAGAAATTTCCATCGTATTTAATCCTCGCGTCCTTGTTATGCTTATTGATACGTGGTATCATTTGAATCGCTCAATAGCATATTAAGGAGAACTGATTACATGAAACGTCTGTTACTACTGATTGTACCGCTACTTGCTCTTTTTGGCATAAACCAATTTCCTGCCCAAGCACAATCGCCCCTCAAGGTGGTCGCTACGACCTCACTCATTGCCGATGTGGCAAAAAATATCGGTGGCGATTTGGTAGATGTGACCGCCATTATCCCCGCTGGATCGGATGTGCATAGTTATATTCCTGCGCCACAAGATATTGCCAGAATCATAGATGCCGATGTCGTACTGGTCAACGGATTGGGGATGGAAGAGGGCTTACTGGAAATTATCGAAGAAAATGCGCCTGATGCTCATATCGTCTCGTTGGGGATAAATGTCCTCAGCAGTGATCATCATCACGAGGACGAAGAAACCCATAGTGATGAACCTGTCGCCACAGAAGAAGCTGACCACGCTGATGGTGACCATCACGAAGCCGAATATCTGGGGATTTATGGGGTGGATGTCGAATGTGATGAACATCATGACGATGAAAAGGCAGAAGATACTCACACTGAAGATGAAGAACACAGCGACCACGGTGCATGTGACCCGCATGTGTGGCAAAATCCCGCCAATGTCGCTGTATGGGCAAGTAATATCGCTACGATTTTTGGTGAGGCAGACAGCACCAATGCCGATATATATCTGGCAAATGCCGAAGCCTATATCACAGCATTGACGACACTCAGCGAAGAAATTCGCGTGTTGATAGACAGTATCCCAGAAGAAAATCGCATCATTGTCACCAATCACAACTTCCTCGCGTATTTTGCGGCAGAATATGGCTTTGAGGTGGTGGGGACAGTTATCCCTAGCGCATCAAGCATGGCACAAGTCGCCCCACAGGATATTGCGACATTGGTTGAGGTCATCCGCACAGAGGGTGTGCGTGCGATTTTTGCCGAATATAGTGTGAGTGCCGATATTGCCCAAACGATTGCCGATGAGGTGGGGTTTGAAGTGGCAGTGGTGCGCCTGTATACCGATTCACTCGGCGCAGAAGGCAGTGAAGCCAGCGCCTATCTGGATTTTATGCGCTATAACGTGACTGCGATTGTGACCGCGCTCACAAACTAAATCATTTTGTGGTGGATAGGGGTTATCCGCCACAAACCCATTTATATCCCAAATATCCCTACGATATCCCAACTTAATCCCCGCCCTAAAACCATTCAGTCCAAAACAGTAATAATCTGTTATATACTGTACAAGGCTACTTTTGTATTTGCCAAACAACTGAGGAGAAATAAAAATGCTCTATCGTATTTTTGTAGTGTGTGTTGCAGGCTTGGTATTAACTGCCTGTGGTGGTAACGAAACACCCACCCAAACACCATCGGCAACCCAAGCTCCCAGTGCAGAACAACCCGCTAACTTCGCCCCCCCCAGCACTGAATTGACCCAAACGATTATCAGCGAAACAGGTGTCACTTATCAACTACCCGTAGAATGGACTGTGCAAGATAATCAGAGCGTCTCCAACTTTAGCTCTTATGAAAATGCTATTTTAGATTTTAGCAATAGCGAAAAACGCAATACACGCTGGTTGCTCATTGGTAGTTTTGGTGTATTTGATGAGAACGAAAGAGATGATATGGCAGGTGTTACCAGCCTAGAACAAGCCCTTCCCATCATGGATAACTATTCTCAACTTGCCTATAACCCTGTGGTTGGACCAGAGACCATCACCTTGCCCAATGGCAATGCGGCTTATTATGTCATCAATCAGGATGAAGCTATTTGGAATGTGCGTTATCACATGCTTGGCGCAGAAGGGACTGTCATCAATTTATATTTCTCTGGGTCAGAGGCATCTATCAATGCCAGCCTAGACTTGATGTTAGCAATTGCCAATTCTGCCAGCTATATCAAACCCTAATCGGGTGATTTTATAGGATGGGGAGCGTTCCCCATCCGGTTATCCCAATTGGGGAAATAATTGGGATATATTACCAGCCCCATGTCCCCGCACCACCTTTGAAGGGACCCACAATATCACGGGTTATCCAGCCGCCATAAAAATCACCCTCTTGTGCCAGCACTTGTTCATCATCCACCCAACAAGCATCCATCTTGCTCGGATAAAAAGCAATATATCCCGCTATGGGTTCATAACCCGATGATGGCGCTTCATAACACCATCCCGCATCAGACGTTTTTTTATCACTAACCTGTATGCTCCAATAACTGGCTTGTCCCTTAAATTCGCATACGGTCTTACGACTCGTCTTGGTGAGATAGTCCATGCGAATATCGGCTTGGGGGATATAGTAAGCAGGGGGGTGACTAGTCTCTAAAACACGCATGGCATGGATAGTATCCACGAGTAGCACACCATTAAAAAAAATGCGTACCCGTGTGGCGGTGGCTTCCACACGGGGCGGGCGTGGATAGTCCCACACTGATTCTTGACCGTCTTGTGGCGCAATTCGTTTGAACATCATAAAATCCTCACTGAATTTGTCATCGTTAAACGCATTTTAACCCGATATAGCATAAATCCACATGACAGGCTGTTTAGAGAATGTTATCATGTGTGTATCGCTTTTTGCCGCTATTTTGGCACAAAGATTTTCTGTCCGTTTTTGGGGTAGTGACCCCGTTAGAAACTATCGAAAGACTCTTTATGAAAATCATCACACTTATCAACGAAAAAGGCGGTGTTGGCAAAACCACCCTCGCTGTGCATGTCGCCGCAGGGCTTGCTATTCGTGGCTATAAAGTCGTCATCGCCGATGCAGACCCACAAGGTCATGCAACACTCTGCTTGGGACTAAAAAAAGAACCAGGTCTCTATGACCTATTGGTACGTAGCACACCGTTCCGCGATGTGTTGCGTCCTGTGCAACCAGAACGTTATGCTATGCCCGGTCATCCCGTGAAAGGGCAATTGTATGTCGTGCCATCCAATGTCGAGACGCGCAGTATTCCCATTCAAATTTCCGATGCGTTTGCCGTCGCAGACCGTTTTCGGGAATTAGAGGGTGTGGTGGATGTGGTCGTGTTCGATACCTCACCAACACCATCCCTGTTACATGGCTCAATTTATCTGGCAACGGATGCCATCCTCTATCCCACCAAATGCGAGTTCCTCAGCTTTGATGGGCTGGTCGAAAGTTTTAGCCATCGGCAGATGATTCAACCCACTCGTGAACGGTATGGCTTAAGTGAACTCAAGGTGATGGGTATTATCCCCACTATGTTCCGCACCAGTACCTTGGTGCATCAAGAAAATCTGAATAAACTCAAAGCCAAATATGGGGCGCTGGTGTGGCCAGAAATGTATATGCGGACTGTGTGGGCAGAGGCTTCTACGGTGGGGCGCTTGGTGTATAGCTTTGCACCAGATAGTAGCGCCACCCGTGATATGTGGACAA
Organism: Anaerolineae bacterium; assembly: GCA_034436595.1. Classification (GTDB taxonomy): domain Bacteria; phylum Chloroflexota; class Anaerolineae; order Aggregatilineales; family Phototrophicaceae. The sequence continues at coordinate 7,435 of DAOTUO010000187.1, forward strand.
TTGTCGACCGTGTAGAGATGGAGCTTGCGTTATGAGCAGAAAAAATCAGTTGTCAGATGTAGACCCCTTTGGTGGGGATAAAAACAATTCACTACTCCCATCAGATGGTTTGAGCATGGCAGATGCCGATACCGCCTTGTTTGGAGAACTCTCCAGACGAGAAGGGGCGCGTCAGACGATTCGCCCTATCTCTATTTTTCAGATTTACCCCGACATCAAACAACCGCGCCGTGCTGTCCCCGCATTGGTGCGAGAACACTGGTCGGGTGAGCCAAAAGACATTGCAGACTTGTTTAATGTCTGGGTACAGGTGATTGACGATGAGCGCCATAAGGCAGGGCAACCCGATTTTAATCTTGACCATTATTTGTGGTCAGAACGCATCGAATCACGCGGGGTCACAGAAGATGACTATGAATCGAGTGGGTATCAACACGGATCCGCAGAAAATGCCTTCCTGAAAATTGTTGAACTGGCAGTGAGTATTCGCCGTGATGGACTGGCAAACCCTGTCACCGTCCAACGGCTAGACCGCAACAGCTACCGTATGGAAACAGGGGAGCGTCGCTGGCTGGCGTTTCATATCCTGTATGGTTATTTCAATGGGCAGGATGATAAACCCCTAGAACGCGAAAAATGGCAGAGTGTCCCCGCCATTGTGGTAGATACCTTTAATGTGTGGCGACAAGCCAGCGAAAATGCCGCCCGTGCGGATTTGAACGCGATTGGTCGCGCACGCCAATTTTCACTGCTCATGATGGATTTGCTTGGTAGCCAACATATCCGTTTTGAGGACTACGATAGCCTTGTCAAACACGGTCAAACAGACCGCGCCTACTACGCCCAAGTCATCCCCTACCGTGTCCCTAGTGGCAAAGGCGAAATGCTATCCAATGGACTCGGTGTGAGCCATCGTGCCGCCTTTACTCGGTGCAGAACCCTACTCGGATTGCCCGATGAAGTATGGACGATTGGCGACACCATAGATTTATCCGAAGATGAATTGCTCCGTTTGGCGCGGTTGCCATCGGATGAACAAGCCATCATGGAAGCTAAAGATTTGATGGAAATTGTTGCGAGTCGCAACAATTTTGATGCCTTATCTGAGAAAACCAAAAGCATCTCTAATAAGGATAAATCAGACCTCTCCCCTACCCTATTCAATGATGCCGCCCTCAAACGGGGGAAAAAGCTATTTTCTAAGCAAAACGAGGTGGTTGCGAAGGAATTATTGGCTATTCGTAGTGGGGTAGGGGAGGCGCGTTCATCTACAAAGGGGCAAATTCGCGCCAAAATAGATGAACTACGCGAGTGCCTCAATTTGCTCGAAAATGCACTCGATGGCAAGCGACAATCAGGCTGATAACGGACGGCATATATGCCGTCCCTACAATCATATAACCGTGTTTGATCTCGTAGGGACGCGATATATCGCGTCCAAAAATACACCATCCGTAGTGACATTTTTTACCAAGAAGGCTATACTTCCAGCAACAAAATATCTCATCAAATTAGACAATAAGCATATCGCGTGATTATAAATAAGTGGCTCACCGCATCGCATCATAAAAATACACCGCAGACCATCCGCAAAAAATTGAGAGGGATACTCATCCTTCTTGTATTCATCACCGCCTGCACAACCGCCGAAAACCTGCTCCCAAAATTAACAGGCAATATCCTCATCAATGCCCCAACCACCGCCACCGCAGGAAGCGATATCGAAGTATCGGTGGGACCGTTAAATGTTGCCAATGGCACACCGATTGGTTTGGTGATGGTTGGCGTGCGCGGACCAAAAGTCTATAACACCGTTTTTACCAATGGAGAGGCGCATTTTCGGATTCCATCCACAGACACGTATCAACCCGGATATGTGGCATTGATTGTCGCCAGTGAAAATGCGCGGGGCGAGGCAAGCATCATCGTTTTTTCTCCCAGACGGAGAAATATCCACAACAGCATCATGATGGCAATGAATACATCCATTCCATTCGATAGCTAAGAATCATCCCCAATTACACTACGGAACATCCCCAGAACGCGCTATAATCATATCAAGTCTTTTCGTCAAAAAAATAAGTTGAGGCAGTTATGGGCAGAGAAGAAACACTCAAACATATCCAAAATCATCCAGAAGTATCGGTGTTGATAATTGGAGGGGGCATCAATGGCATCGGGACATTTCGTGACCTCACCCTACAAGGGGTAGATGTCCTCTTGGTAGACATGAACGATTTTTGTTCTGGGGCGAGTGCGGGGTCATCGCACATGGTACACGGCGGATTGCGTTATTTAGAAAATGCAGAATTTCGGCTGGTGCGCGAGGCGCTCACAGAACGCAATCGCCTGCTACAAAACGCCCCTCATTATGTGAAGCCACTGCCCACCACTATCCCCATTTTTACAGCACTGAGTGGCATCCTCAATGCGCCACTCAAATTTTTGAATCTGCGGGATAAACCTAGCGCACGCGGGGCATTGGTCATCAAACTCGGTTTGACGATGTATGACCTGTTCACCATCCGCCAGCAGACCCTCCCGCGTCATCGGTTTTTTGGCAAAGAAGAATCGCTCGTCCGCAGACCTGCGCTAAACCCAAACATCATCGCCACGGCTACCTATTATGATGCGTGGATGCCCTATCCAGAACGCATTGCGCTGGAGATTATTTTGGATGCAGAAGCCGAGACACCCGATAACGCCCACGCCATCAATTATATGAAAGCAGTGAGCGCAGGTCATGACACAGTGGTTTTACGCGACCAATTAACCAATACCGAATACACCATAAAGCCCAAAATTGTCATCAATGCGGCAGGTCCATGGATTGACTTTGCCAACGAAAATCTCAATCGTGGGACACAATTTATTGGTGGCACAAAAGGGTCACACCTCATTGTTGACCATCCAGAATTATATGCCGCCACACAAGGGCATGAGATGTTTTTTGAAAATGCCGATGGGCGCATTTGCCTGTTATTTCCCTTAGAAGACCGCGTGCTGATTGGCACAACCGATATTCGGATAGATGATCCTAGTGATGCCATCTGCACCGAAGAAGAAGTGGATTACATGTTAGAGATGGTCAAGACAGTATTCCCAAATATCCACATAGACCGTTCACATATTGTCTATCGGTTTTCTGGGGTGCGCCCATTGCCATCGAGTAGCGCCAGCACGACAGGGCAAATTAGCCGTGACCATAGCATCAACACCATCGAAGCGGGGACACGGGGGGCGTACCCTGTGTTATCGCTAGTCGGCGGCAAGTGGACAACCTTCCGCGCCTTCTCAGAAAAAGTCACGGATGAAATCCTCTCACGCATGGGAAAATCGCGCAAAACATCCACGCTCAAATTGCCGATTGGTGGCGGGAAAAAATTCCCCAAAGGCAATCAACAACGTTGGATTAATGACCAGACGCTCAAAACGGGATTGCCCCGCCAAACGGTGGAAATGCTCCTTAATCGGTATGGCGGACGGGCAGAAGAGATTATCGCCTTTTGCCAAGCAGAGGCAGATGCCCCGCTAGAGTGTGTGCCAAATTATACCCACCGCGAAATTGTCTTTTTGGCACAAAACGAAAAAATTGTGCATTTAGAAGATTTGCTCATGAGGCGGTCGCTACTGGCGATGTTGGGTAAAATTGACAGGGCGGGAATTGAAGAACTCGCCCATATTTTGGCGGGGGTGTTGGGATGGAATAAAAAACGCACCCAGCAAGAAATTGAGCAGACGCGACAATTGCTCATGACCCGCCACGGCGTATCAGAAGAAAAAATGACCCTATCTACACAATCACCCACATAATAGTCCGTAACAAAACAACCCGCTCATATCTAGTGGGTTGTTTTTTTGTTGACATATGACATGAATATGGGTGACAACTAGAATAATTAAGATTTTTGCTTGACACAAACTAGCAACATGCGCTTAAAATGAGACTAACGTTAAATCGCAACAATACCAAAAGGGGGTATTGCGTGATAAATATTGGTTCACTCAAACTAAGACAAAGACTCATTCTCTACATTTTGCCATTGATTATTATTCCATCAGCGGTTATTGCATTACTCATCATTGCCCAGTGGTCAAGTGACATCACACGCAATGTGGAACTCGCAGAAGAAATCCACATTAGTGAAGAAACTGGGCGACTTGAAGCCTTTCTACAAGTACCACTACAAGATATAGATTATCTTAGGCAAGCGCCATCTGTAGATAGACTCGCACAAGCACTACTCACTAATGATGCTACCATTATCGAAGATGCCCGCAAAGTCCTTGAAGATAACTTGCTGGCATTGACCAATGTGCGTGCCAACTATCAACAACTGCGGTTTATAGATGCCAATGGGCAAGAATTGGTACGGGTAGATTTTGACCCCACAACCAATACCGCCGTGCGGGTCTCTAATTTACAAAACAAAGCCGATAGAGGGTATTTCAAAAACACCATTAGCCAGCCTAATGGCGGTTTATATATTTCTCCATTAGACCTCAACCGAGAAGGCACACCACCCACCATTCAGGTGTTGGATGATGGGTCAGTCGTGCCAGTCATTCGGTATGGGACTCCTATCTATGCCAATAACACACTGGTCGGTACGGTTATCATCAATGTATGGGCGCGAGCATTACTTGACCAAGTTCAGGCAACCGGGGCAGATGGGTTTGCTTATTTGCTCAATAGCGATGGTTTCTATTTGGCAAATACACGCACGCCAACCCGCACCTTTGGTTTTGAACCCGCTATTGAATCCATCGGCAATGAAGAAGGTGCAAACTTTTCTACTAGTGACCTTTTCAATCCGACAGAATCGAATCGGATTTTATCTTTGGGAAGTGGGATTGATTCATTTAGCATTGAAGAAGGGCTACTCGCTCATTACACTCGTGTAAATGTCGCGCCAGAAAATGCCCCCTTTGAGTATTATTTCGTCCTCGTCGGAACACGCGATGAATCCGTCATTTATGCACAGATTCAACAAGTCTCCCTGTTTGGGTTGTTCATTGTGGGTGTTATTGCCATACTTGGCTCAATCATCACGCTATTAATCGCCAGCCAAATTAGCAAGCCGCTAGTTGAACTCAGTGATAGCGCCCAAAAATTGGCGACAGGAAATTTTAATGTCACTCCATCGGTCATTGTAACCCAACGACAAGATGAGTTGGGCGATTTAGGGCGTGCTTTTATCAGCATGAGTAGTCAACTCAAAGCCTCGTTTGAATCGCTAGAAGGACGTGTGGCAGAGCGCACACAGGACCTGCAAACATCCGCAGAAATTGCTTCTGCCGCCAACCAAGTCCGTGATATTAACGACCTCCTCAGCCTAACCGTGAATCTCATCCGTGACCGTTTCGATTTCTATTACACCCAAGTGTACATTATTGATGACACCGGTAACTGGGCAGAATTGCGTGATGGTACGGGCTATGTGGGACGCAAGCTACTGGGGCGGAATCACCGTTTGCCTTTGGATAAACGCTCATTGGTCTCTACCGCCATCCAAACACAAAAACCAGTCGTGGTGCAAGATACCACCGCCGACCCCAATTTCTTGCCCAACGAATTGCTCCCAGAAACACGTTCAGAATTGACCATCCCCCTGCGCTTACAAGACCGCGTGATTGGCGCATTGGATATTCAGCATAGTATCCCCAATACCTTTACAGAAGATAACATCCGTCTGTTCCAGTCTATGGCAGACCAACTCGCCGTGACATTTGAAAATGTGTCGCTCTATCAAGACACGCAACGACGCGCACTAGAAATGCAAACAGTGGCAGAAGTGAGCGCAGAGGCTACCAGCAATCTTGACATTAATAGCCTGTTGACAAATGTCTCTAACTTGACTAAAGAACGGTTTAATCTCTATCATGCTCATATCTACTTGCTAGATGAATCTGGGGAACAACTCGTCCTCAGAGGCGGTGCTGGTGAAGCAGGCAAAACGATGGTGGCAGAAGGACGTATCATTTCTATCAACCATCCGCATAGTTTGGTCGCAAATGCCGCCCGCAGTTATAAGGGTGTCATTGTGAATGATGTCACAAGCAACCCAGACTTTTTGCCCAACCC
>DAOTUO010000188.1:0-4135 GCA_034436595.1 Anaerolineae bacterium
ATGGGCTATAATATCCTTAGCACGAGTTTTCGCATATAAGGATTTTTCCAGATGACCCAGACCTTCAAACCCCGCCCGCATCAAGCCGAAATTCTCAAATATACCCGTGGACGCATGGGCATCTCTGCCGTCCCTGGCAGTGGCAAAACGCGCACCCTCGCCCAACTTGCCGCCAAGCTCATCCAGAGTAAAAAATTAAGCGATGACCAAGAGGTACTCATTGTGACATTGGTCAATTCTGCCGTGACCAATTTCAAGTCACAAATTGATGAATTGATGAATCAGAAAGGGGCGTTGGCGGGGTTTGGGTATCGAGTCCGCACCCTGCACGGACTCGCCAATGATATTGTGCGCGAAAAAGCCCACCTACTCGGTATGGGCGATAATTTCACCATCCTTGATGAACGCGATTCGCAAACCATCATCACCGATGCCGTAGAAGCATGGTGCAAGGGACATCCACAGGGGGGCAGTGAATATTTCCTGCCCGATTTATCGGATGAACGGGTGGCACATCTGCTACTGAACGAATGGCAACGCGATGCGGTAGGTTTGGCGACCAGTTTTATCAAACAGGCAAAAGACTGGCGTATCAGCCCAGAGGATTTACGCCAGAAATTAGATAATTTTCCACAAAAATTGCCGTTGGCAGAGATGTGCCATGCGGTGTATGTGAATTATCAACGCAGTCTCGCCTATCGGGGCGCGGTGGATTTTCAAGACCTCATCAGTTATGCGCTCACATTGCTCGAAGGACATCCAGCGTATTTAGACCTGCTCCAGAAAAAATTCCCCTATATCCTAGAGGATGAAGCACAAGACAGTAGCGAATTGCAACAAGCCATTCTGGAAAAATTGGTGGGCAAAAAAGGCAATTGGGTGCGCGTAGGCGACCCGAATCAGGCGATTTATGAGACCTTCACCACCGCCAACCCCGACCATCTGCTCAATTTTATCAACACCAATGGCGTGACCAAGCGCGAATTACCCCAATCGGGACGGTCTACTAAGGCGATTATTGACCTCGCCAATTTTCTCATTGAGTGGTCACGCGAAAAACATCCTGTGGATGCCATACGAGTCAAGCAACCACTCAAATTACCGTATATCCAAATTACGGCGGTGGATGACCCCCAACCCAACCCGCCAAATAATCCCGCGCAGGTGGTGATTTATCCAGAACCATTACGGGCAGATAATCAAAAGGATGAGGAGATAGACGCAGTGGTGGCATCACTCACGCGGTGGTTGCCCCAAAATATGGATAAAACCGTCGCCGTACTCGTCCCCAAAAATGAACGCGGGGGCAAATTTGTCTTGGCGCTCAAAAAAGCGGGATTACCTGTGGTGGAATTGCTCCGCAATACGACCACTACCCGCGAAACGGCAGGTGCATTGTCGTTTATACTCGATGCCCTCGCCCACCCCGATGCGGGCAAGGCACTGAGTGGGGCGTATCGGGTATGGCGACGGGCAGACCGCGAAAATGAGGTGGATAATACGCGCAATGAAACCATCATCAAGGTATTAAACGACTGCAAAAATCTCGAAGATTATTTATACCCAATGGGTGATGATTGGCTAGAGAGTGAATCGGTACAGGCATTATTTGCCGCAATCGAGAGCGCCCGCGATTTGCTAGTGGTATTCAAACTCATTATGCGCCGTTGGCAAGAGGCGATTGTCCTCCCCATTGACCAATTGGTGGTCACGATTGCGGGGGAACTCTTTGCCACCGCGCCAGATTTAGCCATCGCGCACACGCTCGCGCTCCACCTTAAACGACAATCCTCGCTCAATCCGCATTGGCGCACAACCGAATTTGTCGCAGAACTCCGCGCTATCGCCCAAAACAAGCGTAATATCGCCAATTTGCCAGAGGATGGCGAAGAATATGAGGCAGATAAGCATAAGGGTGTGGTGACCGTGGCGACCATGCACAAGGCAAAGGGATTGGAGTGGGACAGGGTGTATTTGACCTCGCTCAACACCTACGATTTCCCCGCCGCTTTCGTTGAAGATAATTTTATGGGCGAATTGTGGTATATACGCGACAAGCTCAATGTGAGTGCAGAGGCGTTACATCAATTGGCATGTGTCTATAAAAATATCACTTATGAAGAGGGTGAAGGGACGGCTGTCTCGCGGATAGATTATTCTGCGGAGCGCTTGCGGTTGTTGTATGTGGGCATCACCCGCGCACGGCGAGAACTGATTTTGTTGTGGAATACGGGCAGAAAAGGCGATTTGCGCCCATCGGTGGCATTTGAGGCGTTGCGAACATTTTGGGAAAACCAGATAACAAATAGTGATATAATCGAAAGTAACGGATGAGTAGGTAGGAAATATCATGGTATTGAATACACAATTAGACATGACTGTAGAAGCCTTTGACGAGTGGGCAATGATACAAGATACACGTTATGAATATATTGCGGGGGAGATTGTTGAGGTGAGTTCGAATTATTACGCATCAAAAATCGCGGCGATGGTACTACATTTTATTCTGGCATTTGTTCTCAAACATAAATTAGGGCATGTGACCGGGGCTGATGGCGGTTTTCGTATTGCTGGTGAACGCTATATACCAGATGTCGCGTTTATTTCGTATGCCAAACAACCCACTGCCCCCAGAGCGGGGTATCTTCCCAATCCGCCTGATTTAGCCGTAGAAGTCATCTCTAATCCTGCGAATAGCACCGAATCATATCAGTTACGAGTCAAAATTAACAATTATTTGTTAGAGGGCGTAGTAGTCTGGGTGATAAATCCAGAGACAGAACAAGTCGAAATCTATCGAAATAATCATCCAGTGGAAATTATCGGCAAGACAGGAACCATTCGCGGACATGATGTATTGCCCAACTTTGAACTGGCGGTGAAGGATATTTTTGAGGGGGAATGAATCGTTTTGGAGATATAAATAGGGTGCAACAGAGTACACCCTATCCACCTATTTTATCTATTCGTCTGTTCGGATAGCCACAAAGTCAATGAACAAATCCACTTCATTCGCCACATTCGCCACAAAAGGCGCAGATGGAATGATTAAATTGAAATCTGGATAATTCACTTGTGCTACGCCGTTCCCCACCAAGCGCGTCTCCGATTCTGCCGTGAGGGTAATTTGGAAGGTCACAGGGTTGGTGGTCGCCACGAGGGTTAAATCACCTGTAACCGAAAAAGTGAAGCTATCGCCAATTGCCACAGGGCTAGTGGGCAAACCAGAAATATCGGTGGGGACAAACCGCGCAAACCGATATTCCTCATTTGCAGATTGAAAAATACGCCGAATGGCATTATCACGGTTGCCGTTATCGGTGCGTAGGGTGTGTAGGTCAATCCGCATTTCGCCCACTTGTGATGTATTGGGGTTGGCAAAATCCACCACAATATCGCCTGCCACCTGATTGGTCGTGCCAACAACGGTGAAGGGTGAGCCGTTCAATTCTTCGTAGATATTAAAAATGGCTTGTGAATCGTCTTGGCTAATGCGGAATAACAACCGTTCCGATGCCGCAACCGCCACTTCGGGGGCAATAGGGGCTTCGGTTTTTTCTTCATCAACCGTTTCCACCACATCTTCTTCTAAGTTACGGGTTTGTGCCTGTGGTGTAACCGCCACTTGGGTACTTAATGCCGACACTTGCGCCAGCAGACGTTCATTTTCTGTCTGCAATTGGCTATAAGAGATGGTGGGGGCGATGCTAGGGTCGAGAGTCGGCGCAGTCACCACACCATCAGATTCCCCACTCCCCGCAAATAGCGCATTGGAGAGGATAAATCCGCCACCAACACCCACACCAATCAATATCAACGCGCCAATAATGGCGATAATAGGATTCAATTTCATCAGTTATAAACTCCTTATGAATAGCCTAGTCCTTAAAATCTTGACAATCTTAATCACAAAATGTAAAAAATGTGTTATGTAGAGAAATATATTCATCAAATTATCATCATTTGTGAAATTTTTTCCAAAAACTATGCTTATGCCCAATGATTGGGGGTATTGAGGAGAATCGTTTGGGGTAAGCTATTATTATGTAAATTATCAATCTTCTGAGTGGGAATCTTGCTAATGCCCCTAAATATTTATGCACTCATGCCTTTTATTTTGCTATGGCTATCAACA
>DAOTUO010000189.1:0-13713 GCA_034436595.1 Anaerolineae bacterium
GGCACAGCCACCCTTGGGACAAATTATACCGCGCCCGATAGTGTCACATTTACCCGTGCAGGCGGATGGTCGCCAAACACCAGTTATCCATTAGAAGCCATCCTACAAATTGTCATACTCAATGATGATGTGGTAGATGTGGGCAAAACAATTATTGCCTCACTAAATCCGCCTTTTATTGTACCAGTGACAGCGGGGGCAACTTATCAGCATGTTGTCACCATCATCAACACCAATATTCAAGCGACAGGCACGGTAAATTTTGGCACAGTTACACAAACGGCTGGCGAATATGGGGTAGCTGGATTGACCAACAATATCCTTGTACCTGTGACGATGACGGTCATCAATGGCACACCCAATATTCCGGGTCAGTTTACGGTGAATCTGGGTTATACCAACACAGGTGGGGCTGTCCGCAATACCGATTATACCGCCCCCAATACCGTCACCTTCTCCGATACCAGTTATGCACAAGGGACATATACCGCATACGTGCCTATCGGCATTATACCCAGAGTAGGGGTACAACTCCCGCGCTACTTTAGCATCACTCTTATCTCACCACCTACGTATGTCAGTATCGGTGGCACACAACCTATGTATGTCAGTATCGGTGGCATACAACCATCTACAAGTGTCGTCATTGTAGACGGCAACCAATTAGTCATCAGTGAAAACGAATTGCGGTATGAAATGATGGCATTGTTGCAACCCACCCACCAGATAGACTCGGTATTACCCGATTTTATCGCTGGCAGTGGCATCAATATGGTGGTCATCCTAGAAGATGGTACAGTGGGAACGGTATCCATCACCATGCCCACCCAAAACGGGGTGCATCGTGTGGTATTGGGGGATATGCTGGTGAATGGTATACCTGCACCAGCGAATTTTGTGAGTGTGATAAATAACGAATTGCCAGAACTCATCTTAAATGGTGTCAACACCTATATGATAAGGCGCACAGGCGCATCACGTCGCCTCGAAATTACGACTGTGAACGAAAGCACTATCGGGTTATTCTATCGCCCATAACATTATAAGGTGGGGTCGTCGGGGATGAGGCGCTTGGCACGCGCTTCATCCCGTCTGGCTTCATCTGGTTGACCATTCCCCCGATACGCCCCTGCCCGTGCCAGCAATAATTCGGCATAGACCCCCATAATCGTCAAGCCTTCGGCATCCGTCATTTTTGGAGACGATAAAATTGTCGCAGGGGTATCATCATACAAGCCATAACGCGCTTCGAGTGCCATAGTTGCATCGGAGTAAGACGCGATTGCCAATACAAAATCACCCGCTATCACCGCAAAATCACCTGCCCATCGTGACCATACCCATTTTTTTGGTAATGTTTTGATGAGTGATAATCCCGCCTGTGCGTCACCCATTTTTTGATAGATGAACAATAACGACTCGCATAAACGGTCATCTTGGGGATACTTTGTCTGTGCCGTTTGCAAAATATCTCGCGCCATCGCTATATCACCCAACCGATAATAAATCATCGCCCGTTTGATATGGTCTGTGGGCGATAAAACCACCAAGCGGTCATATTCATCGCTGGCAAGGCGTTGGTCTGCCTCATCACCATGTCCCAATATATCCACCCACATCCGCACGGCTTGTTCGTGGTCTTGGTCATTTAGTGTGGGCGCATTGGCAAAATAATCAGCTAAGACCTGTCGTGCATCAGAAATTTCTCCCGCCAACAAAAACGCATTGGCAAGTTCTAATACCGAGTATGCCATCGCCTAATCCCCCACTTGTAATTGTGGAATCGCTATAATCTGATTGGCAATAAGGGGCAAGCGCACCGTAAAGCATGTGCCTTCGGCTTCTTCACTCTCAACCACAATCGTCCCACCATGCAATTCAATAATTTCTTTGGTGATAGACAAACCCAACCCTGTCCCCGTATTATAGTCGCTCACACGGAAAAAAGGCTTAAAAATATCTTGGAGCAGATGCTTGGGAATACCAATGCCCGTATCACGCACATCTAATTCGACAAAGGTAGGCAAATTAATGCCCAGTGTCCCATCGCCATAACGCAATTCAATGCTAATTTTTCCGCCTTCTGGCGTATAGTTGATGGCATTGGTGAGTAAATTCGTCACGACTTGGGCGATACGCTCCGCATCTACCAGCACCATCAATGGGTCTGATGGGGCATGATAATGAATTTTGAGCAGGCGTTTTTCTGCCTCTGGCAGTTGGGTATCCACAATTTCTTGCACCAATGCCTGCAATTGTATAAGCACACGGCGCAGGGTAATGACCCCATGCTCAAAGCGCGATACATCGAGCAAATCATCCACCAATTTTCGCATCCGTTCTGTGACCAATGTGAGGACGGGCATGTGCTTTTCGAGCGTATCGGGGCGTTTTTGGAGCAAATAGAGCCGTGTTTTGATATTGGTAATGGGTGTGCGGAGTTCATGAGAAGCGGTAGCGATAAAGCGCGTTTTTTGCGCTTCGAGTTGTTTTTCTGCGCTAATATCACGCATCACCGTCACTGCCCCACCAAGTTCACCTTCCCCGCGCATCACCCGTGTGATGACCACACTGGCATCGAAAACATCGCCCTCTTTACGGCGCAACCGCACTTCTCCCTGCCACAAGCCATAACGAACAATTTTATCCTGAATCTGGCGGATAAATACATCAACATCAATGTTATCTACAAGCATCATTTTCCAAATATTGGTCTGATTTTTGAGCCACTCACCCGATGTATAGCCTGTCAATCGGCTCATGGATGTATTGATGTAGCGCGTCCGACTACGCCTATCTGAATAAAGAACCCCCTCTGTCATGGCATCCAAAATAGCCCGCAATTGGGCGCGTTCACTTTCGAGTTCAACAGTCGCATCAGAGACACGTCGCCGTAATTCGGACGCATTGAGGTTAACCGCCTGAAAGAGTTGGGCATTTTGGATGGCAATCCCCGCCTGATTAGAAAAGGTCAGCAGACGGTTGGCATGGGATGAAATAAATTGCCCCGATTTGCGACTCGCCACCGTCAAAAAGCCGATGACCCGCCCCTGTGTTTGAATGGGGACACAAATATACGACTTCACCCAACGAATTTCGTCCACATCCAACCAATCGGCATCGTCTTCGGCTTCTTGCATCACAACAGGCGTGCGCGAGTCGTGAATACGGCGCAAAATGGGCAATGAATCCAGATAGTAGCGGTCTTTGTCGGCGGGAATATACACCGTCTCGCCATTGATATAACGACAAAAACGCAAATGACGAATATAAATTTCATCCTCAATCAAAATAATGCTGGCGGCATCATGAGGTGGCACAACCCGCCCGGCAAACAACAAAATGCGGTCTAATACATCATTGAGGTGCAGACTCTCGGTGAGGACGGCGGCGGCATCGCTGAGTGCTTCGGACAATTTACGTTGCTCGCGCTCGGCGTGTTCTGCCTGTTCACGGACTTGCACCTGATTGACAAGATTTTTATTGATGTCTATGAGGTCTTTGGTACGATTTTTGACCTCATCCTCTAATAATTCGTTGGCAAGTTGCAGGGTATCTTCTGCCAATTTGCGCTCTGTAATATCGGTACACACACCCACAATCCGATAGCGTCCCTCATCCAATGAGGTAATTTGTGCTTCTTCATGCAACCAGCGGATTTCACCATCGGCACGCACACACCGATATTCCTGATCATAACTGGTCTTGCCAGCGCGTATTGCTCGGGAGCTATTGGCATATAATTGGGTGACATCTTCATCGAAAATACCCCGCCGAAACGCATCCATATAGGTATCGTTGGGGGCGAGTTTGAGGGGCAAAAAGCGCATGGAGGCTTCTTCGTTGCTCACCTGCATTTTCCACTTAAATCTATCACCATTTTCTTCGACAATGGCATACCACAACAAACAATATGCCCCGCCAATGATATAGCTCACATATTCCTCTGCTTTTTTGACTTCGGTAATATCGCGGTTAATGCCCGCTAATCCGAGTGGTTGCCCATGATTATCATAAATCGGCACACGGGTCATCAACACCCATGTGGGTTCTGGGATATTCCATGTAAAGCTACCTTCTTGGGTAAGGGCAGTTTTGCGCTCATAAATGATATGATATTCTTCTTGGCTACGTTGTTTGACCTTTTCTTCAGACAAATAATCGGCATTGGTCGTGCCAATCACCACCCCATTGGGCGCACGCGGGCTAAGGCGCTTATACATGGCTTTATTGACCAGAATATGCCGCCCTTGCAAGTCTTTGACATAAATTTCATCGGGAATATTATCTATCAACGCCCGTAATAGGGTGCGTTCTTCGTCTAATCGTGTCTCAATCTTTTGGCGCTCGGTGATTTGCTCCAATAACTGATTATTCACCAATGTCAATTGCAAGGTGCGGTCACGGACTCGTTCTTCTAGTTCATCGGCATAACGGCGAATCGCTTCATGCAGACGGGCATTTTGAATAGCAATCCCCGCCTGATTTGCAAAGGCAATTAATTGGTCGGCATGAGCTTGGGTAAAACGATTTGGCTCTGGATAATCCATATTCACAAAGCCGATGACCTCATCTTCGATGATAATCGGCGCACCCAAATAAGCCCGAATCCAGTCGGCATCTGTAAATCGAATCCACTCGGGGTCGAGATGCACATCGGGGATGACCAGGGGTTTACGGTGTTTAATCATCCATGCCATGTTACTTGCGGTTTTTATTTTTATACGCACATTATCGAGGTAGCTCACATCATCGAGTACCGTGTCATAGCCGATAAACTCGCTTATATAGGCATATTCACCATCAATCAACATAATACTCGCCATTTTAGATGGTAACACTTGAGTAACCGATTGCAACACACGCCGAATCACTTCATTCATATCCAACGTACTATTGAGGGCGGCGGCGGTATCACGCAATGCCTCTGCCAATTGCCGTTGAGCATCTTCGGCGGCTTTGATTTGTTTTTGGCGGGTAATATCACGCACAATATTGAGGAGCGCACGCCGTCCATCATACGTAAAAATGCGACTACTAACCTCTGTGGGAAATATGGTGCCGTCTTGGGCTTTATACCCAATCTCAAAGATAAAGTGTCCGTTGGTACTCAATTGTTGCACAATCGTTTTGGATTCTTCACCAGTATGTGTGAGGAGAGGCGATTCTATATCGAAATGAGACATCTGCAACAATTGTTCACGCGAATAACCCAGCCAACGCACAGCACGCCGATTGACATCCAACAAACGCCCCGTTGCCATATCGGTGATGAAAATCGCGTCATTGGCAGAATCAAATAAATGACGATATTTTTCTTCTGCCAGTTGCAACTCATTATTAGGTAATCCCGCACCGGTCATACGCTGGAACATCATCTGATGCTTCATGAGCAAAATATTTTTTAATCGGCGGCGCACGAGTTCTGGTGGTGTAGAAAAATTGAAGCAATCATCCACACTTGCAGACAAAGCGAGGGTGACTTCTGGGGAATAATCTTGTTGTGCCAGCACCACAATAATTCCATCAGACCCGCATAATTGGCGTAGCTCCACATAAAAGCCGTATGTCACCCCAAAAAGAGAACTATCTACCACTATCACTTCTGGATGTTCGTTCTTAAAAAGTTGGAGGGCTACTCTGGGCGAGTTGGCAACATGGATTTTTTCCACATGCGGGTCAAATATATCCTGTATATGTTGCTGATTCCCATTATCATTGCTCACCAATAACAAGGTAATCATCTTCAAATTGGCAGTAGTCATCACATTTTCGCCATGCTCATAAACGATAGCGTATGATTATTACGCAAAGTGGGTAAGTTTGCAACATATCCTTGCCCATCACAAATCGGTACGGCTTAGGTCAGTACGCAATTCATACTGTTGTTGGTCACTACGGGCAAGTGTTTTTCCTCGTGCTTTGGGGTTGCTCATACCTGGGGCAATCCCTTTGCGTCGCATTTCCAGATGAATCATCTCATCCAATTTTTTCTTATCCTTGCCACTCACATATGCCAATTCATCAGCACGGGTGAGTGCATACGGATAGGGATTATTCCCCTGCATAGTAGATTGTACGACCAATGTGGCATGAAGGTCATCTAATGCCAGTGGGTCACGCGCCACCCACATCGGCACATCGACACGGGCGACATTGCTACGTGTTTCTGTACCCACTTTGATATAAAAGAAAGCGATTTCGTGGCTGGGGTTGAGTTTTTTGTAGGCATAATTGCGGGGCGAATTTTGTACCATCACGGCGCTCCGTTCACCGACCTTCAAAATGCTCCGAAACAGATGAATATCGCGCAGACCTTCCAAGTCGCCACCCTCTGCCAATTCCCGCTCACGGGCTTTCATCTCATATTCGTCTTGTAGGCTCATCAAAAACAATAAGCGCAACATCACCCGACTCCGCACAGGGTTATCCACATAACCCGCCAAAGACACCCGTACCCCATTGGCTTGGACATCAGACAAGTGTTGCAATGCCCCATGATAATCTTTCATCAGTTGACCGCCACCAATCACATCAGGATTTGCCCAAAACATCAATTGATTATCGTATAGGGCAACGATAGGGGAGCGATTTTGCCGATGTGTTGTCCATGCGGTTTGTGCCAATATTTGCATTTCTAGCACTGTGCGCCGTGCATCTACTGTGCGATTGCCCACCACCCGACCAGAACCATCATGCACATGGTCTTTGTGATAAAACAATTTTGGCAATGTCTGTGGTTGTGGCACATGAGGCACGCCATGCTGATAGGTAAAAATGCCGATATTCAGCAAATAAAAATGTATGGGCGATTGCTCATACGGATAAATCTGTGAGCCATCCACCGCGATAATCGTGGCACGTTCTGGGACTAGTGGCGCGGGATGGATAAAATTGATGGGGATATTATGCGGTCTATCCAACGGGGCGGCACCCCGATAGCCACTAATATCCGATTGACGCACCAGATGAATCCGTTCATGAATCGCATTGAGGTCATTGGCATTGGCAAACCGTTCTTTGGCGATTTCGAGTTTATCGGTGAGGTCAAAGTCGAGTTGGTCAATCATTGCCCCCAATTTATATACTTGGTCGGTGAGTTTGCTAAATTCTAGCGTCATTTATAGATACCCTCTCTGGCTCTTTCTAAGCCCATCCACAACACAGCCGCCCCTTGTGGGGTCATTTTGCGGTGCAGGTCATTGGGCAATCCTGCTAATGTCTCCAATGGAATATAAAATGTGGCTTGGCGCTCCACTTGTAACGAGGCAGTGAGTCCCGCCTCATTGCGCCTATACCAATCTGGGTCATGGATAATGCACACCATCGCCAATTCTGAGCGCATAGACAGCAGATTAAATACCGCCCCTGTTGGCAACAATTCTGCCCGTCCATCTGCCAACATCGCCCGCATATCCGCCACCGGCGTTTGGTCATAGAAATAATGTGGTGTATCGGCATTTTTCCACTGGTCATATTCCGCCATACCAAACAATTCTTCCCCAAATTCACGCAAAAACTGATGCGTCAACGACCATTCGGCTTCTGCCCATTCGGGTTTATTCGGCTGAAAGACAAATGCAGGTAAGACATGATATAACCCCGCATTCACTCCCATGTTGTGTGACCGTTGGCAAAAAATAAACCGATATGCCCCCTCATGATAAAACACCACCAGCGATGCTAATCCCACTGTACTACCCCGCCCCGCTCCGTGCCATAACCATTTTTCTGATGGAATCGTGGCGTGCAATTGGTCGCGTAAGGGCGTATGGGGAATATCCCCACGGGCATAGGCGCGTATCTCTTGGTCTAGGGCATCACACGTAGCCAACATATCAAAATAATACCCCAGTTGCCCGTCTAATTTATCACCATCCAACGATCTGAGCGCATAACACAAGCCATTGGTCAATGTGCGCGTGGCTTTTAGCCGATCCAGATGGTCACTATCATATAGGGCAAATGCTTGTGATGGCAAATAAACAGGGTGAAAATTGCCGAGTAGCGCCTCTACCGATTTTTCCCCATATCTATGAAAGGGACGTATCGCCACAGGGTAATCTGCCCCACCGCGCTTCATGGCAATATCCCCATAATGATGATGTAGATAAGCCATGAGTTTGTCATGTGCCTGTGGTGTAAGCCAATCAACCGGCATTTTTGCCCCATTTTTCCATGAGATAAATCACCATGCGCGAAATCATCTTGTAACTGTTTTTATGATACCCACCACCAAGCACCACCACCAACGGAATCCCCATGCCTACGATGGTGTCTATGACAAATTTGTCGCGCTCCAATATCGCTAATTCAGACAAGCGCAATCCCCCTAACATATCGTGTTCATAGGGGTCTGTCCCTGCGATATAAAAGACCACACTCGGATTTTTGACCCGTTTGAGCGCCTCTGGCAATTTATAATAGAGCAAATCCAGATAGGTGCTACTATTGCATCCCGAATTGAGCAAAATGCCATAATCAATGCGTTCTTGGGCAAGTGTATCGTGCGGATAAATGGATGCGTTATACATATCAAACAAAAATGTATAATCTTTTCCGCGATACACACGGCTATTACCATTGCCCTGATGAGCATCCAAATCTATGATAACCGCCTGTGATTGCGCCGATACCATCCGTTTTTCGTGCAATTCTTCAATAGCAATGGCAACATCGGCATACAAACAAAATCCCTCGCCTTTTGCAGAACTGGCATGATGATAACCACCAGCCAAATTAACGGCGATGCCATTGGTCATAGCGCTATGCGTGGCGATGAGTGTGCCTTGCGTGGCGTATTGCATCGGCTTGAGCAAATGCGACTCTACCATGCCATAAGGAAAAGGCGCGATGATAGGCATTTCGATGGCACGGGCGATATAATGTGTCGAACACAATTCATTGAGGTATTCGGGCGTATGCACCCGCAATAAATCATGGACACTGATAGGTGCGGTGGGGGTGATGGTGTGTTCTTCTAAATAATCACCCAATGTCGCTTTGGCATCCCACCACGCACGGCTATATTTGCGGGTATCGAAGGGGTGCAACTTCTCTAATCCCATGAAGTGAATGTCGTATTCTGGTGAAAAAACTATTTTTGGTTGAATCTGTCGCATGAAAAATATCCAAAGGTTATTTTGATAATTGGGAGAATGGTATAAGAAAAACTCATTATGCCCATATAACTTTATACTGTCTCTATTATAACCCCGATTTGCGTGATTTTTCTCGCAACTTAGGGTATCATTACTACGTACAACCTTATAAGTGGAAGAAAATATCACTGTGTCTGATGCAATTGTTAGCCAATGGATAAACGCCGCCATCAATGGAGACCAAGAGGCATTTGCCGAATTGTTATATACCTTTCAAGATGCGGTCTATAATCTGTGCTATCGGCTTTTGGGTGAACGTACCGAAGCCGAAGATGCCACACAAGAAGCATTCTTAAAAGCCTATTATAATTTGAGGCGTTACGACCATGAACGGTCATTTAAGACATGGGTGCTTTCAATTGCATCCAATCACTGCATAGACCGTTTACGAAAGCGCCGTATGAGTTATGTCTCGATTGATGAGAGCATCCCCGCCACATTATCTTTGGCGAGCGATGAGCCAGAACCAGAACCAGCCCTATTGGGCAATGAGCGTAGCCAGCATATTCAAGACATGCTCCACACGCTTCAGCCAGATTATCGCGCCGCCGTGGTATTGCGCTATTGGTACGATTATTCGTATGCCGAAATTGCCGAAATTTTGGGCGATAGCGAGAGTGCCATCAAAAGCCGTTTATACCGCGCACGGCAATTGTTAGCAGAAAAAATGACACCCACCAGTGATGAAGATTTCCATAATTCGCTGGAAGAACGGATGTAACTGTATGGAACGCAAACATCAACTTATGCAAGAATCACTCGATGCGCCGTTATCGGCACAGGCAGTTGAAGAACTGACCATCATTCTCGCAGAAAATCCGCAATCTGCCGATGACTATCAACGACTCCAAAAAGTAGACGATATGCTCAGTATTGCGCCGTTTGAACGCGCCCCAAAGCGACTTGCACTCACCATTATGGCGCGGATTGCCCAAAGTGTGAGCGCACAAACCAAACCCACCAGCGACATTGATATTGCCACCCTTCAGGTGGCGGTGCAATTGGTCACAGTTGCCGCCTTACCCCTATTGGTAGGCGCGGGTTATATGCTTCTCAATTCACAAACAGACCCAGAATCGTTGGAAGTGGTGATAGAACAAGTCGCCATGCTTCTGCTCATGGTCATCAATGTGATTGATGTGATGCTAGACGAAGCCAAAGAGATTGTGCATGATGATCCACAAACAGCCCTCGCCATGCTCACATTGCTCCCCACCACCCTATTAACAATGGTGAGCGAAATTTTGGGGATTCACAACGAAGCAGACGAATCATGAGGGATGATTCCCTCTTTTTCGGCATTTTCATAAATCCATTTGTCGGCATCCACCCGTGATGTAAATACCTTATATTTGACCTTAGACCCCCACGACAAAAATTGTTTCATGAGGATAGCACCAATACGCGCCACAAACGAATCGGGTAATACCACCGCAAAATAAGTTTGTTCGCGCAGACGGGGAACGTTGTTCATCACCTCACGACTTTTTTTCATGGCATAAGGCGTTATCGTCTGATGGGGATGGCTTAGGTCATCTATAAAGAAAAAAGCCCCTGCTTCTGGTATTTCTTCGAGCGTCTTAATGACCAACTCTGACCATGCGTCTACCGCTTCATCGGATGTATCGCCTTGTGTTTGCACAATCACCAAGCGCCTATCATAGCGCCATTCACGGGTGATGCCATGCGAGTAATTTTCGATTATTTGGCTCATTGTGTTTTCTAACCTCGCGCTATTTTTTAGCCATATCATAACATCATTTGGTATAATAAAGGCAAAATTATGACTGTTTTCAAACCGAATAGAGGGAACATCTTGGCAACACAACCTATAGAACAACTCGCAATTAACACCATTCGTACATTAGCGATGGATGCCGTCCAAAAAGCCAATAGCGGACACCCCGGTCTGCCAATGGGCGCGGCAACCATGGCATATACCCTTTGGCAACATCACCTACACCATAATCCATCCAATCCAAATTGGGCAAATCGTGACCGATTCGTCCTAAGTGCGGGACACGGCTCTATGTTGATTTATTCACTGCTTCACCTCACAGGCTATGACTTGTCACTGGATGATATTAAAAATTTTCGTCAATGGGGGAGCAAAACGCCCGGTCATCCAGAAATCCACATCACACCAGGGGTAGAGACAACCACGGGACCATTGGGGCAAGGCATTGCCAATGCGGTGGGTATGGCACTCGCAGAAACCTATCTCGCCAAGCACTTTAACCGCCCCAACCATGCCATTATTGACCATCACACCTATGCCATTGTCAGTGATGGCGATTTGATGGAAGGTGTGTGTATGGAAGCATGTGCGCTGGCAGGACATTGGGGCTTGGGCAAATTGATTGTCCTATACGATGCGAATGATATTACGTTAGATGGTGATGCCAGCATGACCTTCACCGAAAATATCCGTATGCGTCACGAATCATGGGGCTGGCAGGTGATTGATGTGGCAGACGGCAACGACATCAACGCCATCAATAGCGCCATCGAATTGGCAAAATCAGATAGCACCCGCCCCAGTATCCTCATCATCAAGACAATTATCGGCTATGGTAGCCCCAATAAGGGTGGGACAAGCAAAGCACATGGGTCGCCATTGGGCGCGGATGAAATCGCGCTCACTAAAAAGGGTTATGGCTGGGAATATGAGCCGTTTTTCGTCCCACAAGAAGCATCTGACCACTTTCGCACCGCGATTGGGCAAGGACTCGCCAAAGAAGCGATATGGTTAGTAAAACTCACGGCATATCGGCTTGCTCATCCCGATTTGGCGAAACAACTTGAAGGCGTGCTGGCAGGGGAATTGCCCGATGGTTGGGATGCAGATTTGCCCGTTTTTCCTGTGGATAAACCAGTCGCCACGCGCAACGCCTCTGGCAAAGTGCTAAATGCCATCGCCAAAAATATCCCCACCATGATAGGTGGTGATGCCGACCTCGCAGGAAGCACAAAAACCCTGATTGATGGTGCTGGCAATACAGGACATCTACACGGCGCAGAACGCAATTTGCGTTTTGGTGTGCGCGAACACGCGATGGGTGCTATTGTCAATGGATTGGCATTGCATGGTGGCATTTTGCGCCCCTATAGCGCCACATTTCTCACCTTTAGCGATTATATGCGTCCTGCCCTGCGCTTGGGCGCGTTGATGGGATTGCCCGCCATTTATATTTTTACCCATGATAGCATTGGCTTGGGCGAAGATGGTCCCACTCATCAACCGATTGAACAGGTCATGAGCCTACGCCTGATTCCAGATTTATATGTGTTCCGTCCCGCCGATGCCAACGAGACCATCGGCGCATGGCAAAGTGCGGTGTTACTGGGCAAGCCATCGGTATTGATTTTTACCCGTCAAGATTTGCCCGTCCTACCAAACCCCGAACATATTCAAACTGGTACAGCACACGGCGCATATACCCTTGCCGATAGCGAAGGCACACCGCAAGTCATCCTCATGGCGACAGGGAGCGAAGTCTCGCTGGCGCTGGAAGCCTATCATGAACTCCGCAAAGATGGCATTAAAGTCCGTGTGGTCTCGATGCCCTGCTGGGAATTGTTTGATGAGCAAGATTCTGCCTATCAAGAGAGTGTCTTACCCAAACGAGTGAGTGCGCGGGTGAGTATTGAGGCGGGAGTGACTACTGGCTGGCACAAATATATTGGCATCAACGGGGTCGCCATTGGCATTGACCATTTTGGCGCATCTGCCCCATATGAACGCCTCTATCAAGAATTTGGGCTGACCACAGGACGCATTGTGGATGCGGCGAAGGGGTTAATCAAGTAAGAAAGGTTTTAACAGGGCATGGTTAATATCATGCCCTATCTTTTGGAAATAAATCGGCAATTGCCAACACAAAATTTGGCAATACATCCTCTCCTGTAAGGGTCTCTTTTTCCATGAGGGTGCGTTTATGTAATCCATCATCACCCGCCGAGCGCCAGATTTCCACAACCCGTTCTTCTGGATAAATCACCCATACGAGCCGTGTGCCATACATAATATATGTCTCAATTTTTTGCATCAATTGGCGGGGTGTATTGGCTGGTGATACGACTTCTATGGCTAAATCGGGCGCGAAATAAAAATAGTGAGTCAAATCCAAATCGGGCTTGCCTGCAATAAAAGACGCATCTGGGACAAATTCGTCTGTAGATGAGAGCCGATAGCTGGTGGAATCACCAAATACCCAACCAATGGGATGTATTTTGATAAATGACATGAGTGCATAAACGATTTGCGACATAATGTAATTGTGTAATGGTTTTGGTGGTGTCCCTTTATAAATTACTCCCCCTAATAATTCAAATTGTTTGTCGCTATTTTCGGGCAATTGTTCCCAAGAACGCAGGTCATCTAGGGTATGGGGTTGGATGATGGACATAAGTGATATTCCTCTTGTAGGGACGGTATATAATAACCGCCCCCACAGATAAATTTAATACTGGGGTGGATATTGCCCATAGGGCGAATAAGCGGGGGGATAGGCATTACCTTTTTGTAAGGGGCTATTTGATAATTTGAGCG
>DAOTUO010000190.1:0-33307 GCA_034436595.1 Anaerolineae bacterium
CCCCATCCACCGCCCGCGAAATCCGCGCAGAGGGGGCGGCTAATGGTTTTATGCTCACCGTCAACGCCCTCAGCGCCAACGGGGTCGCCCGTCATAGCGCCATTCTCAATCTGACCAGTGTGCGCGAAAATTCGCAAATCACCCTACGCGAGGGGGTGTATCATCTGGATTTGGTGGAAAACCGCGAAATCGAATTGCAATCGGTTAATCTGACCCTCACCAGCCCCAATAGCACGGGCGAAATTGTGCCATTGGTGATTAATTTCGATGACCAAGCGGTAAGCATCGCGCTCGATTGGACGAATATGCGCGTGTTTCGTCTGCGCGATAATCTTGTCACATACGAATTTTTGGATGAACCGCGTTTTATCACCACCCGCGATGGCACAAATATCAGCCGTATCAGCGCCCAAAACGATATTATTCAGATGATATATAAGGAAGCGAATGGGCAAGCAGGCGAACAACGCCTGATGTTGCCCGCCAGTGACAGTTATTTAGAAATTGTCACACCCGCAGGCTTACCCGCCTTCAATGGCACAGTGGTGGCGGGGCAAGTTGGTTATTTTCCGCGTGCGCTCAATAATACGGGTGGCGATTGTTACCCGACCAATACGGCGATTCCAGAGGCGAATTGTCCGCCCACGGGCAATATCAACCCCGCCAATGGCAATTTATGGCTGGCATTGACCGATGCGGTTGCCTTTGGCGATTTGCTCAATTTGGACATCACTCGGCACTATAATAGTGCCTATGCGGGTGTGGATAGTCCGTTTGGAAAAGGCTGGACATCGGCATTTTTGCTCGATTATAACGTGGTCTATGATGAGACCACCAACTCCCGTACCGTTACGCCAGTAACGCTATCGGCGTTTGCGCTGGGCTTAGATGTGACCTATGCCCCGCGTGGCATTGTCACATTCACCACTTCTAGCGGGTCTAAACATCAGTTTGTGGGTGAAGAAAATGCGGTTGCAGGGGTGATGCGGGCGCTCACGATGCCCGGTTGGGTGGTGAGCAGAGCCTCGCTTTTTAGCAACTGGCTACTCTCCCAAGATAACGGCTTGGTCTATGAATTTGACCGCGCAGGTCGGTTGATTCAATTTGGCTATCCGCTTTATGGGCGGATAATGACTATCAATTATCCGCGCACAAACCTGAATGGTGCATCGGAAATTGGCGCAGATGTGCCTGTGATAATCACCGACCACACGGGCGACTTTGCCCCGCGCCAATTGGAATTGTATTACGATGGCAATCACCGCATTATCAAGACGATTTTGCGCGATATGACACTCGGTGCAGATGAATCTGCCTGTGGGTTGGCTGATAATTGCGTCCAAACACAATACACCTATAGCCCCGATGGATTGCTCACACAGGTGATTTATGCCGATGGGCAAATTGCCACCTATACCTATGATGAAATGGGACGGCTGGCGCGTGTGAGTGACCCACGCGCTCCGCTTTTCCCTAATTTTGGGATTAGCTACGATGAAGTCGGTGAGGCATTGGTCATCCAAGCCATCCCGCCCGATGCCGAGTCTTTTGTGTACCAACAAATGACCGCCAGCAACACCAACGCCACCACGCGCGTCGCAACTGTCACCGACAGACTCGGCAACGCCACCACCCATACCTATACCCTAGCGGTGGGCGATTTACGCGCGGTGGGGACGACCTATCAACTGACTCAATCCACATCGCCATTGACGGGGACGGGCGATAGATACGAAGATTTGCCCACCGTGTACCGTTGGGGCAGTGACCAAAATCCGTTGCAGGCGGGATTTTTGACCCGTATCGAATCGCGGGTGGCAAACACCAATCAGGGACGCGCCTCGCGGGATTATAACTATACCCCCAACGGACAAATTCACTGTATGGCGTGTGCGTTTCAGAGTTTGCCACGCCTA
Organism: Anaerolineae bacterium; assembly: GCA_034436595.1. Taxonomy (GTDB): domain Bacteria; phylum Chloroflexota; class Anaerolineae; order Aggregatilineales; family Phototrophicaceae. Next base: position 1,917 of record DAOTUO010000190.1, read on the forward strand.
GAAATTACGTATGACCGTCCGTTAGAATTGCGGGCGGATGTATTCCGTCCCACCCGTGTATCGTATGCCGATGGCACAACCGAACAATTCACCTACGACCCCAATGGGCTACTCACCCGCTATATTGACCGTGACGGCGCAGATTATACGCTCACATGGTCAACCGAAACGCCCTACATGGTGATGAGCATGACCCGCACCAACGATAATACACGCTGGGAATATTTTTATAACCCCGTGGGACTGATTGTGTCTTTGGTGCAATCGGTCCCAGACGACACCCTGCCCTATCAGGTCAGTTATCAATGGGACGGGCTTGGACGGCTTATCGGTGTGACCGATAGCGTGCTTGGGCGCTATAGCATCGAATATCCCGCGCCAACCACCACCGATGACTTGCTCACCACACAAATTATCATGACCGACCCCGTGGGCGCTGTCACCATCAGCGTATTTGATGCGCTTGGACGGTTGATAGAAACTCGTGTGGAACAAAACAGCGTGGTTATCCGCAAGACCACCCGCGCCTATGACGGGCTTGGGCGCGACATTGCCACCACCGAATGGCTCGGTGATATTGCCGATGGCGCAGACCTCACGCCCATGACCACCACGACCACCTATACGCCCACCGCTACTTATCAACTGGTGGATGCGACCACCGCCACCGTTTTGGGCGAGACCATCACCACCACCGACCCGTATGGACGCACCAGCATTAGTATTACCGATGCGTTGGGGCGGATTCGGCGTACACAAGACATCAACGGTGTTATCAACGACTATGGCTATAATGCCAGTACGGTGGATAACACCACAATTCAGTTTGGATTGCAAATCACCCAACAAACCGCGCTTATCGGCACACCCTTCACCAACCGCGTGGATTATTTCTTTGATATTCGCCGTCAATTGCGGAGTGTCCGCACAGGGGTGCGTGGCGATACAAGCGGCACACAGCCCATTTTCCGCGAATGGACAATCAACAGCTTTGGCGATACCGCCCGTCAACGGTCACTCACCGCCTCCATAGATAACCGTACCGTATCATTGCGAGAGGTCACATGGGGCGAGTATGTCAGTGGGCAACCGCCAACCGTCAATATTAGCCAAGTGAATGTCCCGCTCAACAGTGGGTACAATGTGGAGCAGGCACAACGTCCTGTGCTTGGCGCAAATTACGACTTTTTGGGGCGTGCGGTGAGCATTGCCGCCGTTGATGAAAATTTGCGTGTGGTCTATTGTCCGTTGTCTACCAGTGGGGTCAAAGTCGTCTATGGCACACCTAACACCACCCCCAATTGTGAGAATAATAACAGCCAACTCAGCCTTAGCTACGATGTTCACGGACGGCTTATCGAGGCGCTAGATGCTTATGGACGGCGACTCATCACCTACACGCCCAATATCGGCGCGGGCGCGTGGGATGTGAGCGTGGCGTTTAGTAGCAATACGAGCGAGGATACCTGGGCGCTCACGTTTAACCCGTTGGGTGCTGTTACGCAATGGACAGACCAAAATGGTATTATCCACGACTATACCTACGACACACGCGGACGCTTGCGTGCCAGTGTGGTGGCAGATGAGCCAGAAGCCAGCCAATATTTTATCTATAACACTGCTGATAAGCTCACCGAACAAGCCGATGGGCTTGGGCGTGGCTATTTATACAATTACGATGTGCTTGGGCGCGTGGTGAGCAAGGTGGATTTACGCACAGCCGATGCCCTGAGCTATTCGTATACCCCAAACGGGCTATTGAGCGCGGTGATTGCTTCAGATGGTAGCACGACCATTTATGTCTATGAAGACCGCACGAATCCCAACCGACTCACACGCATTGTCGAGCCATCTGGGGCGCAACATCGCTTTGTCTGGAATGATGCCAGTGGCGATGCACGGCTCAATAACACACTGGTCTATACCGACCCATTCGACAACAGCACCACCTATAGTTATGACGGCACAGGGCTTTTGTGGCGCATAGACGACCCGCTACCGATTAGCAACGATGGCGCGATTCGGCGTGCCTCTGAATTGTATTATACCGATGACGGCAACATCACCGACTGGTTGCGCGATGTGACCAGCGCCAATCCCACCCGCCCTTCTAGCCGACTTACCCTAGCGCGTCCGGCACCCTCCTCATGGACAATTAGCGATGCCACCACCAACGGCACAGGCTGGTCACAAAATATTCTCTTTGGCTATGATGGTGTGTTGGCGGGCGTGGGCGATGCTCGCTTTGGCTACGATGCGTTAGGGCGGTTGGTGTCTGCCAGCGCCAACGACACCCTAGAATGGTCATTGGGATGGTCAAATGCCAGTACGATTAGCTTTATAGACCCCTACGCGGGGGAAACCGTCATGACCTATGACGCGCTCCATCGGTTGATATCGGAATCGGTCAATGGCGATGTAATTGGCTATACGTATACGGTGGATGAGAGCAATACGCCTGTCATGCAGGTCAATCATCCCACCTATGGCGTGCGCGAATATGTATTTTCCCCGGGTAGTGCGCGGACAGGCACAACGCCTAGCGTGTTTTTGCGGATGTATGGGCAACAGGTGGCGTATATTTATGATAGTGAGGGACGGCTCACAGAAATTGTGCATCAGGCGTGTAGCGATGTGAGCTATGCCAATATTTTCGATTGCATCACCGATGATATCCCGCTCTACGAAACTCGTTCTATCATCACCTATAACTCGGTTGGCTTGCCCATCCGCATTGCCAATGCCGATGGCGCACTCGAAACATTTGCCTATGACGATTCGCAACGCCTGCTTAGTTATCAAAATGCCAATGGGCGCAATGTCACCTACGCCTATGATAATGTCGGCAGGCTCACCCGCGTTGTGACCGCCACAGGGGTAAAATTACTCCTGCGCTATAACACATTGGACGAAATCACGGGGATTTGCAGAACGCGCTTCTCGGCATCCAACGCCTACCCCGATTGTGCCTCTGCGGGTGGCGAATTAGAGACTTATACCTACGATACATTAGGGCGCATTGCCAGCCGTGTATTCGCCACAGGCAATTCACCCGCCACCCAAAATTTCCGTTATAACGGTGATGGGCAGATGGTGGGCGCGGGCGATGTGAGCTATACCTACTATCCGAATATCGGGTTATTGGCAGAAATGAGCGTCCCCAATGGGGTCACGGCAGAATTTACCTACGCCGACCTCAACAACTTGGCAAGCGCAGGCGATACCGTGCTGGTCTATGATAATTTTGGGAATTTGATAGGGCAAAATGACCGCACGACCAACCTCACACTCGCCTATGACATCGCCACCCAAACCTATAGCGTGGCAGACGGCGCGAGTCGGTTGGGGTATACGCTGGATAATCGGGGCTATTTGGATAGCATCGGCTTTAACGACACGGAAATTGTCTCTGCGGATTATTTTTCTACCCAAGACGCATTAGACGTGTTGTGGAACGATAACACCCTGATTGGGTATACATTGGATAACGCCCGTCAGACACAAGATTTTGTCATCAGTGGCGCAAACGAGATGAGTATTTTTTATGATGTGAGCGCGACAGGTCAGACCTTGCGCCAAAATATCATTTTGCCCTTTGCCGATGGTGGCTATGTGGTGATTTATGGCTATGATAACGATGAACGCCCACTCACCATGCGCGTCACCGATTTTCAAGGCTTGGCGGTGCTATTCTCGCAATCCATCACCTATAACGATATTGGGTTGCGGACAGGTGAGGCATGGCAATTTGGCGATGGCACGCAAGTCATCACCCGCTATAGTTATGGGGAGAGTACCGCGCCCAATCAATTATCACGGCGCACCGTGAATGTGGTCGGTGGCGGACAAAATAACACCTATACCTACGATTATGCGTATGATGCGCGTGGCAACCTCACGGGTATCACCGAGACCAGCACCAATACCGTATGCGCCAGCCTGCGCTATGACGGGCTGAACCGTGTGACCAATATCACGCGCACCAGCACCGAAATCAACACCGATTTGCGCTACGATGCCTATGGGCGCTTGGTGCAAGCGGGTGATGTGAGACTATCGTATCGGGGTGATAGCGATAGTGTGTTGGCGCTCAATGTGAATAATGTGCCGTATTATATGGATAATGTGGATAACCAACCGGCATCGTTCCAAGTGGGGCGTGGTGGTGATGTGACATGGCTGATTAACGATGGACGCGACCGCGCCTTGCAACCGTATTTATCGGATAGCGACCCGTCCAATGAGGTATGGTTATTCGATGCGCTAGGGCGTTATTTGCCCCCTGTCACACCGACCTTTGACGATGTGTGCGCCCTGAATGGTTTGCCGAGTAATCTCACCGCGCCCTTAGCCGTGCAACCCCTCGCAGATGGCGCAATTTGGCTGGCGAATGCGGGGCTATATATCCAAGACGGACGCGCCTATGAGGTCGAAACGGGCTTATATGCCCAACGCGCCCACAGTGTGGATGCGCTCGGCAATGTGTATGAGGAACAATCCAACAACACCTTGCCCTATCCCGTCCGCGAATCGGATTATGCGTCACAAGGGTTGGTGTTGTTGCGCGAGGCACTCATGACCACCACTATCAACGACACGCTCACCGCACAAGCGGTACTCTCTGCCGTGTTGCCACATATCCCAAATGCCACCTCATCCTTTATGGATGCCGAAAATCTGGCAGGGGCAAATTTGGCGGATATGACGCGCTCCCTGCTGATGTTCCCCAATTGGTTAGAGACGCAGTATAACATCCCTAGCGCGTATCGGGATAATGATGGTTATCTGCGGATTGCGGTGATGGATACCCCCGCACAAGGGGGTTATGTCGGTGGATTTGTGAAGCCGTTTGATGACACCCTACCCACATGGGATGATGCGCTCATGAGCAGTATCCAAGCGCCGAATATCATTTTGCAACGGTTGCTGGGCGATGCGAGTCGTTCTCAGGCACAGGTATTTAGCACCTATCGCGCTCATGCCTCTGCGACACCGTTGTTGATGCAAACATGGCAGACCCCCCATACCGCGATTGCGACACCATCGGATGTGCTGGCATGGTTGCCGACCACATTAGACAGACCGCATTATGGTGCGTATGCGTTGGATTTGATGGGTGAGCTGGCAGAATTATCTGCTGTGACCGGAGCCGATGTGATTGGTGAGCAACTTGACCATCACCTACCCGCCACGCCGAATTTGCCCCCTATCAACTTAGAGGTGTGGCGTGCGGGTGTGTTTGGGGGCGATGTGTTGAATCCATTGGCACACGATACGCCCCAATTGCCTGCGTTGCCCAGTATGCCGACCTATCGGTGGGGCGCGAATGACGATTGGTTGCATGTGATTCGGTAAAAATGCTCATGGGGGCGGGGCAATGCCTCGCCCCCATGAGTAGCAAGTTAACAATATAAAACTATCCCCTATCCCCCCAGCCAGCCCCTGCCTGTGTCACCAAAACCCGTTAAAACGAGATGTAGGGGCTTGCCATGGCGTAGGGGCTTGCCATGGCAAGCCCCCAACGCCATACCCATTTTTTGTGATGAAAATAGGCAAAACAACCCCGTTCATGGGGTTTCAGAGGGTCAGACGGGTGGTTCACCGCCCGTTGGCAGGTAACATACACGCTATTTTTATCCTATTTTGCCTTTTTAACTACGGACACGCCTTACATGCCGTCCAACACTATGAATTGTTGATATGCCACAGCATCGTATGAATTTGTTTTCGGCGCTCCATTAGCACTACCACGAAAATCACTACGCTGGTTACTTCGCTTGTAGCCCATCACAGGAATTGGTTTGGTATCGACCAGATAGGTCGTATCTTGCCCAACCCCCGCTTCTAGCACCCAATCACGCCTTATCGCCTCAAGCAAATAACGCAACCCTTTAGCACGACGATTAAATTGACTTTGGTCTAATAACTGCGGGAAAAGATAGCCATAATTTGACCGAATATAGGCTAAATACTGTGCTTCGGCTGGGTATGGCACAAATTCTTGACTCATCATCAGGGTCATCATCTCACTATCGCTAAAACTTGGTTTGCGTCCTGTTTTTCCTGACAACAGCCATTGCCCTTTTTCTTGATACCAATCGTCAACTTGCACATAAACAATTGTCAAAAGTGTTTCTATGGATATACTATTCATGAGGCTTTTCTCCTGTACTGGTTTGTTTGGTAACTACCATTTTGGAGTTTAGCCTCTTTTTGTCAACCCTATTTCACATAAGGCGTGAGGTTATAAAATTTATCCCGATGTTTCTGCTTTATGTGCCTTCATCACTTCTTCAGCGATATTGCTCGGCACTTTTTCGTAATGCGAGAACATCAACCGGTAAATCCCGCGCCCACCCGACATAGACCGCAAATCGTTGCTATAGCGCAACATCTCTGCCAGTGGCACTTGGGCATTAATCACCGTTTTGAGTCCTAGCGTATCCATCCCCTGCACCCGTCCGCGCCGTGTATTCAGGTCGCCCATAATATCGCCCATCATGGCTTCTGGCACAGCAATCTGCACATTCATAATCGGCTCTAATAACACGGGTCCGCCATCTAAAAATGCCTCTTTGAAGGCTTCACGCCCTGCGATTTGGAAGGCAATATCTTTTGAATCTACCGGATGTTCTTTACCATCAAACGCGACTGCCCGCACATCCACAATCGGATACCCCGCAATCACGCCACCATCCAACACGCTCACAATCCCTTTTTCGATGGATGGCAAGAAGCTATGGGAGATTGCCCCACCGACAATTTTTGTCTCATAGACAAAACCACCCCCTGGATTGGGTTCAACACGAAGCGATACTTCACCAAATTGCCCAGAACCACCCGTTTGTTTTCTATGCCGATAGGTGGTACTGGCGGTCTTGGTGACAGTTTCTCTATAGGGGACTCTTGGCATGTGGGTATCCATCCCAACACCGAGTCTTTCGGCACGGCTAATCGCCAACGACACATGAATTTCACCCAAGCCTTCTAATATGACCTGTTTGGTATCGACATCTTGTCGCCAACGCAATGTGGGGTCTGCATCGCATAAATTGGTGAGAATCACCCCCATTTTGGCGCTATCGGCTTGGGTGCGCGGGGTGAGTGCCACCGCATAAATTGGCTCTGGAAAATCTGGCGTGACAATTGTGAAGCGGTCTTTGCCACAAATCGTATCGCCCGTTTTGGTCTTGGTAAGTTTTGCCACCACCCCAATATCGCCAACGTGCAAAGTGTCTACGGGAATAGTCTCTTTTCCGCGCACATCGAGCAATTGGTTAAACCGTTCATCTAGCGCAGATTTAGAATTGTGATACACACTGCCACCCGTCATCATCCCAGAAAAGATGCGGAAATAGGTGAGCGTACCAACATATTTATCGGTGGTCGTCTTAAACACATACGCCGCCAACGGACCATCTTCTTTTTGTGGTGCAGTGAGGTAATTGAGTTCCTCATTGCCCTCACGATGAATCCCAACACGACGGTCTGTGGGAGCAGATGTATACACAATAAGGGCTTCCATGAGGGGGTATGTGCCGATATTCTTTGTGCCAGAGGTCACGAATACAGGCACCGTATTCAGTTCATGATTGCGGGCGGCTTTCCGCATCCCATCGCGGATTTCTTCGGTGGTCAATTCGCCTGTGGTAAAATATTTTTCGATATAATCATCATCGGCTTCGGCGGCGGCTTCTACCAAAAAGTTATATGCTTCTTCTACTTCATCTTGATAGTCGGCGGGCAAATCTGCCCGTTCACGCCCAACATCATAGTAGGCTTTTTTTGTCTGGACGTTGATAACACCCTTAAAATTGGCTTCTTTGCCAATCGGCAACATCACAGGCACAAATTTATGGTCGGTAAAAGTAGCGCGTAACCCGTCTAGGGTACGCTCAAAATCGGCATTTTCTCTATCCATTTTGTTGATGACCACGATAATCGGTTGCAAGTAGGTCTTGGCATAATCCCACGCGAGTTCTGTCCCCACTTCCACACCAGACACCGCATCTACCACGACAATCACGGCATCCGCCACACGAATCGCGTTTTTAATCTCACCCTGAAATTCTGATGAACCGGGTGCATCGAGGACATTCACTTTATGGTCGTCATATTCAAGGGGGATAAGCGAGGTGGAGAGTGAAATACCGCGTGATTTTTCATCCTCGTCCCAATCAGAGACGGTAGACCCATCTTCCACACGCCCCATACGGGTCAACTTGCCAGTGTTAAATAATAAGGCTTCTATTAACGATGTTTTGCCACAACCCTGATGCCCAACCAATGCCACATTCCGTAGTTTTTCTGATAAATATTCCCTCATGAGAATTGAATCCTCCGATATATAAAAAAATGGACTATTTTTTGATGTAAAATTGTTATTCAGTTAACGTGATTTTAATCCGCTATTCAAAATGTGTCAAAAAGACGGTTACGAATATAGGGTATGTCATCATAAAGTTGTGAAGAATATCACCATTAGGCATATCCTATGATTTCCAGTTGAGGATATAGTCCCTACAGAAAACCGCCCCCCTCATGTTAAAATAGGCATGTTATTCATCGGTCAATCAATAGGATAAAAAACGCCAATGACACAATCCGATTTTCTCTTTCGTGGAAATTTATCTCACTTAGACCCTGATGTGGCAGAGCTGATTCGCCACGAGACCGCCCACCAAGCTCGTTATCTGATACTCATCCCGTCCGAAAGCACTATCCCAGAAGCCGTGCGCGAGGCGCTCAGTTCTGCATTCCATAATATTTATGCAGAGGGCTATCCGTTGGAAAGCACCCGCACCATGACCGAAGCAGAAATTTTGGATTATAACGCCCGCTTAACTGAATATCGGCGTGGGGCAGATTTGCGCTATTACAAAGGCACAGAATATGCCAATATCGTAGAGTCACTCGCTCGTCGGCGTGCCGCAGAAGTATTTTCTGCCAATGGCTTTTCTGCCGATTCGCTCTATGTCAATGTCCAGCCACTATCGGGCGCACCCGCCAATAGTGCTGTGTATACCGCCCTCATCAAACCGGGTGATGTCATCATGGGCATGGATTTAATCATGGGGGGGCATCTTACACACGGTAGTCCTGTCGCCCGTAGTGGCAAGCAATATACGGTGGTGAGCTATGGCATTAACCATGAAACTGGCGATATTGATTATGACCAAATGATGCGCCTTGCGATGGAACACAAGCCAAAAATCCTCATTGGTGGCTATAGTAGCTTTCCCTATCAAGCCGATTGGGCAAAATATCGCGCCGTAGCAGATGCTTGTGGCGCATATTTATTAGCAGATATTGCCCATGTCGCGGGATTGGTCGCCGCGGGGGTATATGCAAGCCCTGTGGGGATTGCCGATATTGTCACATTTACCACCCATAAAACACTCGGTGGACCGCGCGGCGCAATTATCATCACCCACCGCAAAGACCTCGCTGGAAAACTTGATAGAGGCGTATTCCCTGGCGAACAAGGTGGACCGCACATGAATAGCATCGCGGCATTGGCTGTGGCACTTAAACTCGCCAATACCGACCAATTCCGCACCCTACAGACCCAAACCGTTGCCAATGCTTCCCGCTTTGCAGAACGCATGGAAGCGCGTGGCATCAAAATTGCCTATGGCGGCACAAATACCCACCTATTTAATGTGGATTTACGCCCCATTGTGGGCGCAGACGGCACAACCCTCAGTGGCGATATGGCGGCGCGGATTTTGGACTTGTGCGGCATTGTACTCAATCGCCAGACCATCCCAGGGGATACCAGCGCCCTCAAGCCCAACGGCATCCGTATCGGCACGCCTTGGATTACCCAACGTGGCTTTGGATTTGCCGAAATTGATGAACTGGCAGATATTATGGCGGATGTGTTGCTGGCTTGCATCCCCTATAGCTACACAGGGCGTAAGGGTGAAGAAGCACGCGCCAAATTGCCGTTTGATGTGTTGCAAGATGCCCGTACCCGTGTGAAAAATCTGGCGGAGCGTGTCGGTATAGATACCGATGCGGTTGCCGATGATTATCCGCATTTTCATACCCTCGCGCCGATGGATAAAGGCGAAAATTGGAGGTCATTGCGGGTTATCGGCGAAAAAGCCACCGCCTTTTTGGATATTGCCCTCAGTAGCGATGTCACTGCCCTGTCTGATGGTCAAAAACAATTTACCAGCGTCTATACCCCAAGCGGATACACCCTCGCAAATGGTCTTATCACCCGCGTGAACGCTACTACCTATGACCTACACCTAGAACGCAATGCGGAATATGTGGCAGGGTGGCTACGTTCACTGTCTGATGGCTTTGTGCTGATAGATACCCAAGACCCTTATGCGCGGATTCCGGGACCTGTGGATGTCTTGGTGATGGGCAATGCTATTCCACAAACCCTACACCCTGTCACTCCTGCCCAAAAAGCCTTTTTTATCGGCATGAATAAATCCAATGCGCCCGAAGCCCTCCCCCAATTCACATGGACAGAGGTCGAATCAGATCCCCTGCTCCGCACCAGCCTACACGATACCCATAAGGCGTTGGGTGCGAAGATGGTGGGATTTGCGGGATATGACATGCCCGTATGGTATACATCCGTCACAGAAGAACATCTCGCAGTCCGCAAAGGGGCAGGCATTTTCGATGTCACCCACATGGGTGTGTGGGATATAAAAGGCGCGGGTACAGTGGCATTTTTGGATACCATCACCACCAATGACGTGCCAAGCCTAGAGGTTGGCGCATCGCACTACACCTATTTTCTGGATGTGGATGGCGTGCCGTTGGATGACCTGATGATTTATCGTCTGGCAAATGACCATTTCTTGGTGGTCGTCAATGCCTCTAATAACGATAAAAATTGGGCGTGGGTGACTGGGATTCGGGATGGTAGCGTGCAAATAGACCCCACCAACCCCACCCGCGTTTTGGGCATGACCAATTTTGAACTGCGCGATTTGCGTGCGCTATCTTCTGGCGATGACCGCCGTGTGGATGTCGCCGTGCAAGGTCCAAAAAGCAAGGATATGCTCATCGCATTGGGCGCATCTGAGGGTGATATTGCCAAACTGAATAAACTGGCATGGGCAAGTGTAATGAGTGGCACATTTGGCGGATTTAACCTTATCGTCTCGCGCACAGGCTATACAGGAGAACGGGTGGCGTATGAAGTATTTGTCCATCCCGCACAAGCCCCTGCCTTGTTTAAGGCGTTAGTAGATTTGGGTGTAACCCCCTGCGGACTCGCCGCCCGCGATAGTCTGCGTACGGAGGCAGGATTGCCTCTCTATGGGCATGAACTCGGTGGCGATTTGGCATTATCGGCGGGTGATGCGGGTTTTGGCAGTTATGTTAAAATCTACAAACCGTTTTTTGTGGGCAGAGGGGCATATATCGCCCGTGAAATCGCCCGTACTGCCCAAGTTATCCGCTTCCGCATAGATGCCAAAGGCGCACGTCCCCCACACGCTGGCGACCCATTGGTAGACAAAAAAGGGCGTGTGGTCGGTGTTGTAACCAGTTGTAGCATAGATAGCGATGGCTATCAATTGGGTCAGGCGTATGTCAAATTTGACTATATGGCAGAAGGCACACAATTAGGTATTTTTGCAGGTGCGGGTAAATCTAAGCCGATTAATCTGGCAGATGCCAATTTGGGGGGCAAAATCGCCGTCCCAGAACCTGTGACCGTCCTCAGCCGTTTCCCCAAGAAAAAATAATTTCCTCAAAAGGCGGATGCACCAGCACCCGCCTTTTTTAACAACGCAGTTAGAGGATGAAGTATCTGGCTAATTCTTTGTGGCTGATATACGAGGTTAAAACCCAATACCTTTAAGTTAGCGTTTTTTCGGCAGGCGCTAAAGCACCTGCCTAGTATCTGTAAAACCTGATAATTGGTGTGTCTCACAATTGATGCGGAATTTGCCCCCACCCCCACCCCTTCCCAAACGCTTGGGGAGGGGTTTTGCCTGATTATTTATGAGATACACCAATTAATCGCCAGAAGCATCGGCTTCTGTGACGATGGTAGGGAGTGTCTCGGCTGGAACATCATCCGCTTTGGGAACTCTGCCCAATGAGAAGTGACCACTGCCACCTTTTTCAAAGCGTGGGTCATTGTTCATCCCCAAAATCGCCAACATTTCTTCTTGCTCAATGATTTCTTGTACCAGCAGGGCTTCTGCGAGAGCAATCAGCTTATCTTTATTCTCGGTGAGGAGTGCAATGGTTTGCTCATGGGCTTGTTTAATCACACTACGTACTTCGGCATCAATTTCTGAGGCGGTTTCTTCGCTATAACTCTTCCCTTGAGAAAGTGAGTATCCTAAGAAGGGTTGGCGTTCATCATCACCAAAATTCATCAAGCCAAAACTTTCGCTCATGCCAAATTGCGAGACCATCCGCCGAGCGAGGTCGGTGGCACGGCGCAGGTCATTTTCTGCCCCTGTGGTTATTTCTTTGATGATGATTTCTTCGGCGGCACGTCCACCCAAGAAGGTCATAATTTTGGTATGCAGATACCCACGCGAGTAATTTCTACGGTCAGATTCTGGCATATAGGCGGTCACGCCCAATGCTTGCCCACGCGGGACGATGGTCACTTTGAGGACAGGGTCGCTATTTGGCAACAGTACCGCCATCAGCGCATGACCCGCCTCATGATATGCCACGACACGGCGTTCATTGGCATCTGAAAGCGGCGGGCTTTCTGTGCCGAGTACGATACGGTCAAAGGCATTAGAAAAGTCGCGCATCGAAATGCGTTTGGCGTTACGCCGTGCGGCATTGAGGGCGGCTTCGTTGGCTAGATTCGATAAATCTGCCCCAGAAAAGCCGATTGTGCCTCTGGATAAATCGTCTAGGTTCACGTTGGAATCGAGTGGTTTTCCGCGTGTATGAATCTTCAAAATTTCCAGACGACCTTTTTTATCTGGCAATCCAACCGTGACCTGACGGTCAAAGCGTCCCGGACGCAATAGGGCAGGGTCTAATACATCGTGGCGATTGGTCGCCGCCATGATGATGACGCTTTCGGTTTGGTCAAAGCCGTCCATTTCTGCCAACATTTGGTTGAGGGTCTGCTCACGTTCATCGTGACCACCACCCAAGCCAGCACCACGTTGGCGACCAACCGCATCAATTTCGTCTATAAAGACGATGCTAGGGGCATTATCACGGGCGCGTTTGAATAAATCCCGCACACGCGATGCACCGACACCGACAAACATCTCGACAAATTCAGAAGCGGCGATGCTAAAAAACGATACACTGGCTTCACCAGCGACAGCACGCGCCAAGAGGGTTTTACCGGTACCGGGAGGTCCGATGAGCAAAACACCGCGTGGAATCCGTGCGCCGAGTGCAATATATTTTTCTGGTTCTTTGAGAAAGTCTACAATTTCGGTCAATTCGACTTTGGCGGCATCTTGCCCTGCCACATCGTTAAATGTGACCTGTGGACGTTCTATGGTGTATTCACGGGCTTGTGTCCGACCAAAACCCATCGCGCTACCCATTTGGCGTTGCGCTCTGCGAGCCGTCCACACCAAAAAGCCGATGATGAGCAATAACGGCACAAAGTTGAGGAGAATATTCAAAATGGCAGGGGTATCGTTGATAGCATAATCAATCACTGCCCCACTCTCATTAAGTGGAAAGAGCAATTGCTCTTGGGCGGTCTCTGTGGGGACAATCACCGAAAAGTTGGTGACATTTTGTACGATGTTATTAGTCGTGGTTACGCGCACAGGGCTAATGAATGTCCCAGTGGCTTCACCCCCGCGAAAGGTGATGCGTTGAACATTGTTATTTTGTGCTTGGTCGAGGACAACGGAATAACCTACAGTGATACCCCCCCCCCCAGCGGTGGGTGTGCCACCCATGAGCATCAAAAAGACCCATGTCAAGCCAAAAATGATGAGGGCGGGCCAAACCCACTTGCGCCAATCTTGGGGTGGCTGTGGATTATCGGACTGTGGATCTTCATCTTTACGTGGTTTGTTATTGTTATTTGGAAATTGCATCTTTTTGGATACCTTATCGTTAGCGACTATTTTCGCAATTATAAAGGTGGACTATTAGAAGCACACAAGAAACACCTCATGGCTAAATGAGATTATCTTTTTGCCACTAACAAAAATTTGTTTTTATGGCAATCCACACTATAATTATAGTCTACGCTTGTTAAGGGATAATTAGAATGGCAAATCAAAACTCTAACCAACCGAATGATAGTGAAAATGCCATTATGCGGGCATTGGAAGAATCGAATACCACTTCTCCTACCACCATTAGCGAGGCGCGTGGGTTGGTGGGGAAGATGATTCAAGCCCTTGAACAGACCAAAGCCGATGGCACATCAACACAAGAGGCAAAAAAAATCATCTCTGGCGCAGAAGTTGAGCCACCGTGGTTATTGCAACAATTTTTTCAGGGTGATATTAAGATAGACGAAGAACTCAGTGGGCGTTTTCCTGCCTTGCCTGTGATGTCTACGATTAAGACACGGATAGCAGGGACAAAAATGCCACGCGGGGTTGCGATGCTCTCTGCCCAAGATAATTCGGCAGGTGTGATTTTTGATGCCGATAAGACCTCGCGCATGGTGCAGTTGTCTTTTATCACCAATTCGATGCTCAGTTTGCGCTTTAGCCTACGGAGTTTGAATAATGTAGATAGGGCGCGGTGGGTCACACTGATGAAGCGCGAAAAAGGCGGTGTGGCGTTTTTGTGGGGTCCAAAACGTTGGGAAGAGGACTATATCATCAGCGTATCTAAACGGTACTATACCAGCCTATTCGCTTTTTCTACCCGACATTATGAGGCGGCGGTGCGTCTGATTCCAGAAGTGACTATCAACCTTGTAGAATGGCTAGAAGAATTTTGGAACGAAGACCCCCCCGTGCTACCTGCTGATGAACCGACCTCAACCATACTTGATTCGTGGTAAATCAGTCATTGCACTCCTAAAAGGTGGCGGATATACGAGCCATTTTCGTTCCGAAAAGTGCCTCTAGTCCGCCATTACACAGCAGACGGGTGGTTTTTGTAATGGCGAACTAGCAAAGCGTATGTCTGCCACAGTCTAAAATGCCCCCATTATGTTCCCTATTGTGACGTATAATCTTAAATCGGTGAAAATAAATGAATAAACTCCAAAACGAGACCAGCCCCTATTTATTGCAACACAAAGATAACCCTGTTGAGTGGTATCCGTGGGGCAACGAGGCATTGCAACGCGCTATCACAGAAGATAAGCCGATTTTGCTCAGTGTGGGCTATAGCGCGTGTCATTGGTGTCATGTGATGGCACACGAAAGTTTTGAACACGCCGAAACCGCCAAAATGATGAATGAGTGGTTTATCAATATCAAAGTAGACCGCGAAGAACGTCCCGATGTGGATGCCATCTACATGGAAGCCGTGCAAGCCATGACAGGGCATGGTGGGTGGCCCATGACGGTGTTTTTATTGCCCGATGGTCACCCATTTTATGGCGGGACATATTATCCGTTGGAACGGCGTTATGGGATGCCTGCTTTTCGTGATGTGTTAAGCGGTGTGCATGATGCTTTTATCAATCGGCGCAATGAAGTGAGCCAAATGGCGGGTAATCTCACGCAGTCACTGAATCGGAGTATTTTGGGGATTGGTGGCGATGCAGAGTCACTCACTATCGCCTTATTAGAACAATCTGCCAAAAGCCTCGCCCGTGATTATGACCGCACCTATGGCGGATTTTCTGGCGCACCCAAATTTCCGCAACCGATGGTGTGGGAGTATCTGCTTCGCTATGCGGTTCATGCAGGAGATAAATCATCTTTGGAGATGGTCACCAACACCCTTACCCAAATGGGACGCGGGGGGATATATGACCAAATCGGTGGTGGATTTGCCCGTTATAGTGTGGATGCGCTGTGGCTTGTGCCTCATTTTGAGAAAATGCTCTATGATAATGCCCAATTGAGCCGCCTGTATTTGCACGCATGGCAAGTGACCCAAGACCCGTTTTTCTCCCGAATTGTCACCGAAACGTATGATTATCTGTTGCGCGAGATGACCGCGCCCAGTGGTGGATTTTATAGCGCCACCGATGCTGATAGTGAAGGCGAGGAGGGCAAATTTTTTGTGTGGAGTATGACGGAATTGCGCGATTTGCTCCCAGACCCCTTGTATGACACCGCCATTGAGGTATTTGGTGTGACCAAAGGCGGTAATTTTGAGGGGCATAATATCCTCACATTGCCGAATCCATCGGATATATCCGCAGAACGACTGAATCTATCCACAGAAATGCTCACGGAGCATATCGCTCTCATCAAAGATAAATTGTATACGGCGCGTTTGCAACGGATTCCACCCGGACTCGATGATAAAATACTCGCGGGGTGGAATGGACTCATGCTCGCCAGCCTTGCAGAGGCATCCCGCGTGCTAAATCGTGCCGATTATCATCAGGCGACATTGCGTTGTGCCGATTTTATGGCGGAACATCTTATCACAGACGATTATCGCTTGTATCGCAGTCATAAAAATGGTGTGAGCAAACTCAATGGCTATCTCGAAGATTATGCCAATACGATTGATGCGTTTTTAGAGGTGTATCAACTCACATTTGATGAAAAGTGGTTCTCGCACGCAATCGGACTCGCACAACGGGTACTGGCGCACTTTAAGACCCCTGATGGTGGATTTTTTGATACGAGTGATGACCACGAGGCGTTGATTGTGCGTCCGCGCACGGTACAAGATAATGCCGTACCCAGTGGCAATAATATGATGGCGAAGCAATTACTCCGCCTATATGCCTATACAGGCGATGCGAAATATCAGGATGAGGCTGTGGGCGCATTGCGTCTATTGACCAATGCGTTGGGGCAATATCCACACGGATTTGGTGAGGCGATGAATGCGGTGGATTTGTTGGCGCGGGGCATAGATGAAATTGCGATTATTGGCGACCCAAAAGCCGACCAGACAAAGGCATTACTGGCAGAAATCAACGGGAAATATCGCCCCAATGCGGTTATCGCCTTGTCGCCTGTAGCGGTGGGGGATGAGCATCAAATTCCGTTATTGCGTGGACGCGGGTTAAAGGGAGAGTTGCCAACGGTGTATGTGTGTCGGGAAATGACGTGCAAATTGCCTGTGAATAGCATAGAGGCGTTGCGCGGGGTGTTGGGTTAGTCGTCCTCTTCATCCATTTTTTTAAGTTCTTCTAAAAATTCGCGTGCCGAAGAAACACGACCTGCTTTCAAATCTTGAAACGCTTCGCGCAAATCGGCTAAAATTTGCTCATCGGGGGTGTCTTCGTATTCTGGCTCATAATAGGCTTCCAGATAGTCGCTGATGAGGGTGTCCACAGACATATTTTTGTCTGGTGCCTCTTGGGTGATGATACGCGCCAATTTTTTGGATAGTGTGATTTGAACAGTCAATGTTTTGGTCGTGATGGTTGGTGTAGACATGATTTTGCTCCTTGTTAACTTTTTTCTATCATAGCATAAAAACGGGTGCATAAATGGCTTTTTGGGTGTATAAAAGATGGCTGTTATCCATTATCCGAAAGGCTACACATGACTTTAACACAAGAGTTATTAACCCGTTATCGTGCCAATCGCCCACTTTCATTGGATGTCTCGTGGGAAGATGAGATTATCTATCCCGCCTATGATGGTTTTTCGATCGCCAACCTTGCACAGACCATTGGGCATATTTTGGGGGCAGATTATCACACCCCATTACACCCCATGCTGGGCATCCCCGCCGATGTTGACCGTGTGGTGTTATTCATTTCTGATGGGGTGGGGTATTTGCGCCTGCAAGACCTCATCCAAACAGACCCAGAAGTCGCAGAATTGGTCACGGCGCTCACCGATGGGCGTGGGGCAACGCCAATCACCTCTATCGCCCCATCCACCACAGTCGCCGCGCTCAATAGTTTTTGGACAGGTGTTGCACCTGCCACACACGGCATTATGGGGACAATTTTGTTTCTGCGCGAATTGGCGATGATGTCTAATATGCTTTATTTTAAGCCCTACATGGGCAATATGCCTGTTGGCACTTTAGAAGCATGGGGATTAGACCCCGCAACGCTCACGCGCACACCGACATTGGGGCAAAAATTGGCAGAACAGGGTATCCCAACACATTTATTATCTGATGCCAATTTGCTCGGTAGCGGATTATCCAAAATGTTGCATGTGGGTATCGAATATAAGCACAAGCACTTTGGATTTGGGGATATGTGGGGCGAATTGAGAAAACTATTACTCGATACACGCGGGCAAAAAACGTATGTCAGCATGTATCTGCATAACATAGATATCTTATCCCATTATTATCATGCGGTATCGCCACAAACAGGCGCAGAAATTAAAAATCAGTTGCGCGAATTACATCACATTGCCACAGACCCAGAAATTGCCGATGGACGCACCCTCTTTATGTTCGTGGCAGACCATGGGCATCAGGACGCGCAAAATTTTATTCACCTCGATTCGCCAGAAAATATGCCATTTTACGACACACTTCGCATGTCTTATGGGGGTGATGCGCGTTTAGGGCATTTATATTTGCGAGATGGGCATCGGGAACGCACTTTGGAACTCGGTAAGCAATTATTTGCCGATACAATGGCGTTGGTTTCATCTGAAACTGCATTAGAAACGGGGTTATTCGGGATAGGTGAGCATCATCCAGAGGCGATTTATAGGCTAGGGGATTTAATCACTATTTTGCGCCCCACCTATCGGCATGTAGACAAATTCCGTCCATCCGATAAAACTATCAGCCTCCATGCGGGATTATCGGCATGGGAAATGCTTGTGCCGTTGTTATGGAAGGTGATATAGGCGCATAGTTGCCCATATATGATTATATTTGGCTATTCGTAGGCATGTCACCCGATACGCCACTTGCGATAAATCCCTATTTTGGGCAATAATCGGTATATGAAAAAGATAACGATTCCCCAACAAAAGACATTCAAACACCTATGGCTCATTATATCGGTGATTGTGCTAGTGGCATGTTCGCCTGCCACATCGCTAGGCGATAATGTGACCTACGTGGTCATCACCAATACGCCCCCATCGCTTGCGGTGATTCCTGCACAGGGTCAAGAAATCACCCCCACGCCCGATATGCCCCCAGACATCGCCTTGCAGGTGGCAAATCGGTATTGGATAGACGGGTATTTTGAAAATGCCGTGTATGCCTATCAAGCCTTGCTCGAAAGGGCGGGCGAAATTTCGGTAGAAATCCGTGCAGAAGCCGCCTATGGCATGGGGCGTGCGGCTTTGCGTGAGGGATTGTTTGATTATGCCATCAACCCACTGACCACCCTCATCACCGAATTTCCGAGTGATTTTCGGGGCGCACAAGCCTATTTTATGCGCGGGGATGCGCTTATGGGGCTTGCGCGGTGGCAAGAAGCCATCAACGATTACACAACCTATCTGCAAATTCGCCCCAATCTGATAGACAGTTATGTGCATGAGCGCATTGGCGATGCGCTGGTCAATTTGGGTCAGACTGATGCCGCCTATGCCAGTTATGTCCGTGCCACAGAGACAACACGTTATGTTTTGGCACAAGCGGCATTGCATGAACGGGTGGCACGCCTGCATTTGGCGCGGGGAGACGTGGCGCTGGCGGTTGCCGAATATGATGCAATTTTGGCATTTGCCCGCAACACAGCCTATCGCGCACAGGTCAGTTTTTGGGCGGCGGAGGCATTGCTCAATGCGGGTGATATACCGCGTGGACTCATCCGCATGACCCAAGTCTTTAACGACTATCCAGAGAGCGACCAAGCCTATAGCGCCTTGCGGATTTTGGTGCAAAACGGTCAGACGGTGAATAATTATCAGCGTGGACTGGTCAATTATTTTAACGAAGATTATGAGAGTGCCGTGACCGCATTCAATACCTATACCACCGAAGCCCAATTAGCCGATATTCCCGCCGTTTTACATCTGTATTTGGGCATATCGTATCGTGCATTGGGCAATTTTGAGGCGGCAAATGTCGCTTTTAGGACGATTACCGTCCAATACCCCAATGATGAATTATTTAGCAATGGATTGCTCGAACAGGGACGCACCCGCTTTGTCGCGCAGGATGTGGAGGGGGCAATTGCCGAATATCTCACTGTTGCCCAAAGTTTTGGCTATCTTGAGCAAACATCGGCAGAAGCACTCTGGCGGGCGGGCTATTTATACGCCACCACAGAACGCCCCAATGAAGCACGCGATATTTTTCTGCGCCTTGCCGATACTTTCCCCAATAGTACCCAAGCCGTAAGCGGGTTGCAGATTGCCGCCGATGCGCTTTTGGCGGTGAATGACACCTTTGGGGCAGAGACCCTGTTTGCGCGGATTGCGACCACACCCGGTGCCACCGCCGATGAACGTGCCAATGCCTATTTGCAAGTGAGCCGAATTGCATCTGCGCGTGGCGACCAAAATACGGCACAAACAGCGTTGAATCAGGTGGTGGCGCTTGCTCCTGCTTCTTATTATGCCTCGCGTGCGCGGGATATTTTGGCAAATCGCGCCCCATTTACGCCCCCAACACAATATGTATTTCAATTTGACAATTTGGCAGAAATCACACAGACAGAAGATTGGCTACGGGCGACCTTTGGCATTATTCAACCCAGTCCGTTATGGGTGCTATCCCCAGAATTAGAACAAGACCCGCGTATTGTACGTGGGCGCGAATTATGGGCATTGGGCATTTTGGATGAGGCACTAGACGAATTTGATGAGGTGATTAATGAGTATGCTACTAATGCGTTGGCATCTTATCAATTAGCGGTGTATATGAGCATTTTGGGGGCGTATCGTCCCTCGATATTTGCCGCCGCCAATGTATTTGTTGTGGCAGGGGTGGGAACATTGGATGCGCCCGCCTATTTGGGCAGATTGCGCTTCCCCATTTATTATCGGGATGTGGTGGTCAATGTGGCAGACCGCTATAATTTTGACCCCCTGCTCATGTTTTCGCTCATCCGCCACGAAAGTTTTTTCGAGACATCTGCTACTGCCGCGGCGGGTGAAAAAGGACTTACACAGGTGATTCCCCCCACAGGGGCATATATTGCCGAACAACTCGCATGGCGCGATTATCAACATAGTGATTTATTCCGCCCCTATGCAGGTATCGAATTTGGGGCATATTATCTGGCGGAACAATTGCGCTTATTTGACGGAAATGCGTATGCGGCATTGAGTGCGTATAACGCAGGACCAGGGCGTGGGTTGGCATGGCTAGAAGTGGCGGGCAATGACCCGGATAGATTTATGTCTGCCATCACGATTAGTAGCACCCAGACGTATGTCCAGCGTATTTATAATAATTATGCAATGTATCGGGCATTATATGGTACGGGGGGATAAGAGACATGACAAGGTAGGGGTGCAATATTTTGCGCCCCTACACAGGCATTTTTGATGCTGTGATGATGTTATTTAGCTAGGGACACCCTCTAATATGGAGCGCACCTTTGATACAAGGTCATGATGCAAAATTGGTTTTGGCAGATAATCGGTTGCACCGGCTTCCATACCCCGCATGACACTCTCGGCATCGCCCCGTGCGGATAAAATCAGAACGGGTGTTGTGATTGTCAGGTCGCGGGTACGAATCACCCGACATAACTCAATGCCATCCATACCGGGCATCATCACATCCAGAATAATCATATCGGGTGTGTTTTGCTCCAAAACTGCCAATGCGGTGATAGCATCTTTGGCTTTTAAGACACTAAATCCGCCTCGTTCCAACATAATTCCAATTAAGGTGAGTGCGCCGATTTCGTCGTCCACGACAAGTATATTACGCTTCATAAAAAAGTCCTCCCGAAACACGGGCGTGTATGATAATTATTTTGATTGCTATTTCATAGTGTACCACCTTTTTTAACCTTCTCGCAACGGGATTAAAATCAATTCACCTAGATTGCTCATTTTTCTAGCGGTTTACCAGCCTAAATTCATTTTGGGATAGGTATTTATGCCAAATTGCGCTATCCTATAGGGCAACCTGACTCACCAAATAATGGAGATAAAAAAATGCGTTTTGCTCTACAACGCCGTTTTATTATGATTGCACTCTGCATAACCTTGTTTACGATGGCTGGTGGAATAGTGGCACAAGAAGCCACACCAGAACCCACTGCCGAAGCGACAGCAGAACCCACCGTAGAACTTCTACCCCTTGAATTTGTCGTCCCAGACGGCATAGACCTCACCCAAATGGTTGCTGTTGTGGGTGATGAGACCATCACATTAGGCGATTATGTCACACGGATGCGCTATGAATGGGTGCGTTACTATCAGGCATTTCAGAGCTTGGTAGAGGTAGAAAGCCCTGCTGTATTTAATTTGCAAGCCCCCGATAATCAATATGCCAATGCGATTATCAATGTGGTGAATTTGCTGGCAGATACCAACCAATTCCCCGCCGAAATTTATGAAGTGATGGTCTTGGAATCGTTGTATCGCCAAGAAGCCATCGCCCGTAATATCGAATTTACCGAGTGTGAACTCAACACCAATTGGTCTGGTATTTTGCAAATTCAGATAACAGAAGAATGTGTGTTCCCAGAAGATTTTGAGGCGCAAAAAGCCGAGTATACTGCTTTTGTGATCCGTGTCTCTGGTATATCACCCGAATTGCTCGAACAAATTGTGATTGGGCGTGTGGCATACGCCAAAGTTCAAGAAGTGATTGCCGAAGAATTTGTGGCAGAAGACCAACCAGCCATCCGCACCCGTCATATCCGCATCCGTGAATTAGAGGGTGCAGAGGGTGCAGAGGCGGCATTTGCACGCATTAATAATGGCGAAGATTTTATGACTGTCCTCGCAGAAACCACCGTAGATACCAATTCTGTTGGCAATCGTGGTAGTTTGGGGATGCTCAGAGCAGGACAAACGGTAGCCGAATTTGATGCCGCCATCTTTAATAATCCCGTTGGATTGTTGGCACAACCTATTCAGACGCAATTTGGCTTTCATGTCATTCGTGTAGATGAAATTGGTGCGGTATCTGAATTGGTGCAATTACGCCAGATTTTGCTCGCCAGCGAAAATGAAGCCAATGTTGCCATACGTTTATTGAACGAAGGCGAAGATTTTGGCGACTTGGTCACACGTTTTTCGTTGGATGCGGTCACAAAACGCTCGGCGGGACTGATGAATCCAATGGAACGCGCCACCATCGTCAGCCAATTCAATGAGGCTGTCGCAGAAGCTGTGTTTTCTGCCGATGATGGGCAATTATTAGCTCCCATCGAGACGGCACGCGGTTGGCATGTGATTCAAGTGGTGAGCAAGACCAGCCAAACCACAGAGGCAAGCGCCAGCCATATCTTGGTTGAAACATTAGAAGAAGCCACTGCTATTTTGGAACGCATTAACAATGGCGAAGATTTTAGCGACTTGGCGTATGAACTGTCTATAGACCCCTCTGCACGCGGTTTTGAAGGTGACACACTGGCTATTTTTACCGATGGTCAAGCGAGTGGCTTATATATTTCTGGTGAAACCCGTGAAGAATTCGATGCCGTCCTGTTTGCCGATGGTGTCGCGGTAGGTGATATTTTGGGACCAGTCCAAACACGCATTGGCTTTTATATTCTTGAGGTGGTCGAAATTGGCACTCGTGCTTATACTGCCACCCAAATCGAAAGCCTGAAAAACGAAACTATCACCACTTGGCAAACAGACCAAGAGACTTCTGAGCGCGTGGTCAAAACCCAAGCGTGGCGGACATATATCCCCACAGACCCGCTTCCATCGGATGTTTTCCCAGATTTGGTGCAATTAAACTTGCTCCTACAAGATGCCCGTGCCAATATTCGCGCCTTTGAAGAAAGCACGAATATCATCAATACCCTGCGGACATTGCAAGCAGACGATTCAAGATAATTTGTTGGGTATTTCTGTGAGGGCGCAACTGTTTGCGCCCTCATTGCTTACTTAAACCTTCTGGTGGGCATATTTTTTTGTTATGGATATGATGCGGAGCATGTTATTATGACCGAAGATAGAAAAACACTCGCACTCATCGCACATGATGGCAAAAAAGCCGATATGGTGGCATTTGCGATGCGTTTTAGAGATGTGTTAGTTCGCTATAACCTCATTGCCACCAGCACCACAGGCTCATTGCTTGCCGATAAATGTGGACTCACCATTAAGCGGATGTTGTCTGGTCCCATCGGCGGTGACGCGCAAATTGCCGCTCAAGTCGCAGAAGGCAATGTGGAAGCCGTGTTCTTTTTTATAGACCCTCTGGGCAAACACCCCCATGACCCCGATATTCAGAGCCTGATGCGGATTTGCAATGCCCATAATGTGCCATTGGCGACCAATTCTGCCACAGCCATGTATATCATCTCTGAGAAGGCACTCTAATTAGTCGCGGTTTTCTGCCCGCCGAATTGTCCATGCCAGCAATCTATCGGTGATGAATGATTGCACCAATACCATCACCAATGCCCCTGCGCCCAAAAAAATGCCGTAGGGGATTTTTGCCCATATTGTGCCTGCATATAACCCCAAATATAAAAATATCAGTCCCCAATCTGCAAATATCGAAAATCCCAATAACAACACCCATAAAAGCGCGAGTTGGGTGGGGTCTGCGGTCAATAGTTGGGCAAAGATTTGTTCATCGCGGATGCTGAGGAATAATATCGCAAACCCACCTGCTATAATCGTTTGTATCATCACCAAAAATATCTGTAATAACGCAACATATAGGCGTTTTTGCACCCATGTCGAGAACCATAACCCCAATGCCATATTTATTCCGATGGAGGTCACTGGTAATAGCAAACTGGCAGTGATGCCCATGACCACCAATATTAATACTACCCATTGGGGTAAGCGCGGGGTGATGTTGGCGGATAAACTGCTCAGATATGTGCCACCAAGCGCGGTGAGGTCGTATAACAGCGCCCCGATGAGGGCGATACGTGCCACCCATAATATGATAAGCACAGGGCGTAGCCGATAGAATACCCCCGCCGCCCACCGCGCCCGAATGAGCAATGCGATTCCCTGATGGGTGGTGCGGACAGAATCCCATGTTTGTTTCGATTTTTCGTAACTGATAAAGCTCACTAGTGGCAAAAGTGCAGTGATAGATAGCCCCACCTGCAAGATAATTATCGCCCAAAATAAAAATTCAAACAACAACATGCTAATGGGCAATTCAAATGGATTATTCTGAAAAAAGGTGCTGGCATTGGCATAACCAATCATCCCAAACATGGCGATGATGAATAATAACGACAGCAAGCCCAAAATCCGCGCCACACGACTGGTTTTTTGCTCCCCCGAAAATAGATAGCGCATGTGGGGATGTTTTTTTTGCGCCCAATCGGGCATTGTGCCGATGAGTCTTTTAATCACCGTTCTGCTCCATTTCTAAAAGTCGCTCAGACAGGCTTTGCCCCATTTGTGCCTGTAATGCTTGTGCCAATATAGCTACTTTGACGTTATAGCGGATATAATAGAGATGTGCATTTGGCAACACACCGAGTCGTTTTTGCACGGCATGGGCATAAATGGCGAGTTGCAGATGATAGCGCTCGGCGTGATGTGCATAGTCTGTCTGACCATCCTCTGACCATACGGTGCTGGTCTTATAGTCATAAATCGCCCAGCCGTTTGCTGTTTCGCATAACACATCAATCACCCCATGAATGATATGTGTCCCCCAATTAAACACAAATGGCAATTCACGATAGACCCGCTTGGCATGTTTAATATCATCAAAAATGGTTGTTTGCTCAAATTGGTGGAGCAATTTAAGGGCATCTACCACCACCGTTTGCGCCTCTATTTCGTCGCGCACCTTAAACCGCCACGCATAACTTTCTAAAATTTGGCGTAGATTATCGGGTGGCATGGTGCTGGGTAAATGCCAATGACGGAGCGCCTCATGTACAACCTCACCAATTTGACGGTTGGATGTGCGCCGATGGGTGAGCATGTCTATGCGTTCTGGTGCATCATGAAAGACTTTTTGCCGAAAACGTTGGGCAAAAATGTGTCTTTGGTTGGTTGGGGCATGGATGGCACTCCCCAAATCGGCGAGGGTGGTCGCGGATAGATGGCGGATGGGGGCGTTGGCTTCGATGGATAGTGCGCCTAAATGGGGCAGGGGGATGGGCGGTATGGCACTAAAATCGGTCTGCCACAGGTCTGTTTGGGCAGAGTGTTCTACTTTGGCGGTAGATAGGCGTGTTTGTGGAATGATGATGGTTGTATCGTTAATTTCTAGGCTGTCGGTTTGTTCTAATAGGGCTTCTTGGATGTCTCCCCCGATGTCGAGTGTGTCTATTACCGTCTTGAGCCAGCCATTGGTGGTCAAGCCGTCTTTTTTGGCATTGACTTGCCCACTGATGAACAGAAAATCGCCTGCACGGGTGGCGGCGACATACAGCAGGCGCAACGATTCGGCTTTGGCACGCTCTTCATTTAAAAAATTGACCCAGATATAGGCGAATGGCTTCTGCGATTCACCATTATCATCCACAATTTTGCACGCAAATGTACCGCCTGCTTCATAAATGACGGGTGAATGGTTGGATGGGTTACGGCTTTGGGCATCGGGGATGAAAATCACGGGATATTCTAGCCCCTTGCTGGCGTGGATGGTCATGAGGGTGATGGTATCGCCCACTTCTAACGGGGCTTCGCCTTCACGGATTTCTTTTTCGTTGAGGTTGCGCCAATACGTGACAAACTCGCCCAATGACAACATGGGAATACTGGTGGCTTTTTCGATGAGTTTGTCAATATTGCCCCGTCGTCTATCGCCATCGGGTAGCCCACTGAGGATTGCCAGATAATGCGTGCGGTCTAATATCACACGGAGCAATTCCGCCAATGTGCGCCTGCCCATTTGGGCGCGGAGGTCGGTGATGAGCGCGTGAGCGTGGGCAAATCTGGGTTGGTCAACATCGGGTATGGGGTCAATTTGGGCGTGGGGGAGTATTTCCCAAAATGCGGCGGATGCTGTTTCATTTGCCATAAGACGCAATGCCAATAAACCATCATCGCTCACCCCAAATAGGGGAGAACGCAATGCCGATAGGAGTGCCAAATCATCATATGGGTTGTGTATGGCTTGGAGCAGGTTGATTAAATCCCACACTTCTTGACGGTCATAATAACCCTTGCCCGCTACGGTGATGAAGGGCAATCCTGCTTGTTTGAACGCTTCTTCATACACACCGGTATAGGTCATACGGCGGAATAAAATGGCGATGTCGCGGTACTGTATGGGGCGATAGGCACTCAGTTTTTTATCCCATACAGGCGTTTTTTCGGTGATGAGGCGTTTAATTTGGGCGGTAATGATCTGTGCATCCCATTCACGCCGTTCTTCAGATTTGAGTTTTTCATCTGGCTTGCCTGCCTCTTGGTTGTTGATGAGGAGCAAGGTCACAGGCGTATGCGGATGGTGTGTCTCACGGTTGGCTTGCATGGGGTCGCCATAACCCACCTGAAAATTGCGGATAATGTTGGGTAGCAGATAATTGGGTTGGAGCAATTTGTCGAATAGGGTATTGAACCATTCGATGAGGCGTTTTTGGGTACGAAATGAGGTCGTGAGGGCGGGGTTTTTGCCATCGGCACGCACAATTTTTTCGCGCACGGCATGAAATACACTCACATCTGCGCCCCGAAACCCGTATATGCTCTGCTTGTCATCGCCCACCAAAAAGGTCATGTGGGTGGTGTCGCCCCCGCCGAGTGCCTCCACGATACCCCATTGGGTGGGGTTGGTATCTTGAAATTCGTCTACCATGAGGTGCAAAATCTCTTTATGGCGATAGCGGTCTATTACCGCCCCATTTTTGAGCAGGTCATGAGCGCGTTTTTCTAAATCGTCAAAATCCACCACATTGGCATCGAGTTTGGCTTGGGTATAGGCATCGGTGACACGGTTAATTAACCCGTGCCATAAGGTTTCTGTGGCTTGGGCGTGGTCATTGAGCAAGGTGGCGGTGTGGGCATTGAGAATCGTTTTTGCGATGTCTTTGGCAACATCACGCATATCATTGAGGATTCTTTTGGTCGTTTCGTCTTGAAATTTCTTACGAAACTGAATATCGGCAATGCTGGTGATGGCGGATAGTTGTTCGTCCATATTGGTTGTGGCTTCTAGGATGCCCAATGCCCCAATGAGGATGCGCCAACGCTCATCGTCATCATGCCATTCATAGACACCTAGCGCATTGGCGGTGGTTTGTATTTCTAGGATATGAATGGTCACAAACTGCTCATAATCGGTCATGGGGTCTATGGTTGGTGAGACATTCATCGCCAATAATCCCGCATCAGTGACAACATCGCGCACGACATTTTCGCCAAAATCGGCAAATAGCGCCAATTCTGGGGCGGGTGGTGTCTCTGCGGATAATGCCATGAACACGGTTTGCACCGCCTGTTCGAGGAGCATTGTGGCTTGTATGTCGTCTAATACGGCAAAATCGGGGTCTAGCCCCGCTTCTGCAAAATTGGCACGGAGCAAATTGGCACATAGTCCGTGAATGGTGTCTATTTGTGCGCCGTCAATTTCGGCTAGCCACAACGCCCATCGGTCTGCCCATAGGGTAGCTTGTTTGGCGCTGGCAAGATGATATTTGTCCTCTAATTTTATCCGCACACGGTCACGCATTTCATCGGCGGCTTTGCGCGTAAAGGTGATTGCCACGATATTATTTAAGTGCCATGTGGGATTGGCTTCTAAGAGTGCCAAATATCGCTCGACAAGGACGTGTGTCTTGCCAGACCCCGCCCCCGCCGATACGATGACATTTTTTTTGTGCTCATGAACCGCAATTTTTTGCGCCCCTGTTAATCCTATCATGGCTAGTTTTCATCCTCTTCTGTAGCGCGATAATGCCGACAGAATTTGCCAAATTCGCAGTAGCGTGAGCATAGCCCATTGGCTTGGGGCTTGTTGGGTTCTATGGCAAAGTCGCCCTCGCGTGAGGCGCTAATCTGATGTGCCAGATGATTCATGCCGTCCTCCAAAATATGCGTATGGCTTTGGGTGTTGAGTATGCCTTTGGCTTTGACATCAGATAGATGCCAAAATAGCCCACCTGCCACCGTATAGCCTGTGGCGATTTGTCTCGCCGCCGCCAAATACACCAACATCTGATAATTGCGCCCACCAGAAATTTCGTCTATTTTAATCTCGGTGCTACCCGATTTGTAATCCATCACCACCACCGAATTGCCGATGATGTCCATACGGTCAATTTTGCCCCGTAGCCGAATTTTTCCGACATCTGCGCCCAAATCCAACCACAGCGGGGCGGTATCAAACCCAAAACCTGCTTCTAGGCGATAGGGAACGCGCTCACCACTGATATCAAATTTGGTGGTAATAACATCTTTTTCGGGGTTAAAATCTTGCTCAATGAAGCGGTGTAATTTTTGGAGGATATTAATTTTTTCCTGCTCCCAAAGCGGGGTAGGGCGAAAGCCAAAATCGTGTGGGGCAGTGGCGAGCATTTGCGCCCCAATAGCATCTAATAGGTCATGGGCGGTTTGGAGATTGGTGTATGAGACCGCTAAACCTTTTTCGCGGATATGAGCATATACCGCCTCTAAAATGGCATGAAGCACAGAACCGCGTTGCAAAACATCCATGCCTGCTTGGGGGTCTTTGCGCTCTGTGAGGTTGAGCATGTACTTGGCAAAAAAGCGGAATCCGCATAGCCCCTGGTCACTCAGGCGGGTGGCGCTCCATGTATAATTTTCCCCCAGCCGATTTTGCACATAGTCACGCATGGCGGTTGCCGATAAGACCCCACTATACGCCGTTTTGCGATGCTCCATGCGCCCCAATTCAATTTTGCGCTGGGTGTGAATCGCTTGCCAGTCGTGGGGATGGGTGTTGATGAGCCATGCGCCCATGCCCAAATCGGCATTATCGCCATTGGTGAGTGCAATACTGAGCGCGGTGAAGGCTTCATCTGCCGTGACCGATTGCGCCAGTCCCACACTTTTCCCCACACCAATTTTATACTGTGCGATATGCTGTGGTGCATCCAGATACGCCGCCATTGCCCCGCGCCATAACGGACTTGGTAGCCATTCCTTGCCATCTTTGAGGGTGGGGCGGGAGAGTGTGAGCGATTGTGTGGGGAGGCATATTAATTCATAAAATACGCCTTCATCATCGCGTTGTTCCATTTGGGTTTTAATGGGGTTGTCTGGGAGCGCGATACTCAGCCGTGTGCGCTCACTTTCCAGATACAACGGGTCTTGTGGAATGGGTGCCGGGAAGATGCTCTCGCTCAATCCCAAAATAAAGACATGGGCATGAGGCAATCCGCGCCCACCAATGGCACTTGTGACCAAAATCCGCCCTGCACGACTTGGACGCGGGGATGTTTTTCCGTTGGCGAGTGTGATGATGACTTGGGCATGAAAATTATCCCATGTCATCAGTTTTTCTGTGCCGATAATCGGACGCAATTGGGCATGTGCCATATTCATCTGTGCCAGACAGTGCTTGATGGCTTGAATGACTAATAAATCGCGCCATAGCCAATTGTTATCCCCCGCCCGCAATGCCATGAGCATATTGAGGCTGGCGGGATTATGTGTGAGGATTTCATCTTCATCGGCATCTACATCTAAAATGGGGTCTGCGCCGACGAGTGTTTCTATCCACAAAATAAATTCGCTTAGTGTGGCTTCTGTGGGTGGGGTGATGGCATCGAAAAATGCCGTGAGGCGCTGTGCCAAATCATTTGCCCTATCGGGTGAGATGCCTGATGTGATGAATTCATCGCCGTTTTCATCGAATTGGGGTTGTTGGGCGCTGTTGATAATCCCCGATAGCCACGCTTCACGCCCATAAAGCACAATTTGTTGGGCGCTGATGGCTTCTAAGAGGTCAATTTCTTCCGATGAAAAGCCTGCCCCGTTCACATACGGGGAACGCAGGGCATCTAATACCCCTCTACGCGGAAATTGGGCGGTGGCGAGTTGTAAAAGTGCCGTGAGGGTCATCATGAAAGGCGTTTCTGTGAGGGGTTCTTCGTAATGAAGCACCATTGGCAAGCCATACTTGCGACCATACGCGGTGAGGTGTCTGCGGTAATGCTCCCAATCACGCACAGTGATGAGAATGTCTTCTGGTGCAACCCCGTCTTGCAATAAGCCTTTGACATGCCGTAGCACGCTGGCGGTTTCATCGGCATGGGTGGGTGCTTCTAAAAAGGTGATGCCCCCGCCCATTGTCCGTTTTTGGGCATTGCGCGAAAAAATGCTGTGGACAAGATGGGTTAAATCACGGTGCTTGGAGGTCGCAATGCCCCCAATGGGAGAAGT
>DAOTUO010000191.1:0-2441 GCA_034436595.1 Anaerolineae bacterium
TTTATTGCAATGCCAGTGATTTTTCTGCCACGACACGATTCACATGGGCGACAAAATCGGCGATGCTCATTGCACCCAAATCCTCATCCGTCCGCAGACGCACGCTCACCGTGCCATTTTCGATGTCTCTATCGCCCACAATCGCCATGTAGGGGATATAATTCTCACGCGCATCGCGGATTTTCTTCTGCATACGTCCTTTGCCATCGCTCACATCGGCGCGGATACCATATTTCTTCAGTTCCGTCACCACCTCATGGGCATAGTCGAGGTGTGTATCGGCAATAGGGATAAGCATCACCTGTATGGGCGATAACCATGCAGGAAATTCACCCGCAAAATGTTCTATCAGAATACCGATGAACCGTTCCATACTGCCAAACGGGGCGCGGTGAATCATGATGGGGCGTTGGCGCGTGTTGTGTTCATCTACATATTCCAAGTCAAACCGTTGGGGCAGGTTGTAATCTACCTGTACCGTCCCCAATTGCCACTCGCGTTTGAGCGCATCGCGGAAGATGAAGTCAAGTTTGGGTCCATAGAATGCCGCTTCGCCCTCTTCTACCGTATGGGGCAAATTTAATTCGTTACATGCCGTCAAAATGGCGCTGGTCGCTTGTTCCCATAACCCATCATCACCGACATATTTATCACTTTTGGGGTCACGAATGCCCACCCGCGCACGGAAATCGGTTAATCCGAGCGAGCTAAATACGTATTGAATTAATTTGACCACATTCATAAATTCGCCCAACAATTGGCTTGGCGTGACGAATAAATGCGCGTCATCTACCGTGAAGCCCCGCACCCGCGTAAGTCCGTGCAATTCGCCACTCTGCTCATAGCGATACACCGTGCCAAATTCGGCAAAGCGGATGGGCAAATCTCGATACGAGTGCATATCGCTTTTATAAATCATGCAGTGATGCGGGCAGTTCATCGGTTTGAGCAAAAATTCTTCGTCATCCACCTGAATCGGGGTATATTGGCTATCCTTATAATAGGGATAATGTCCAGACGTTTTATACAGGTCTAATTTGCCGATATGAGGCGTGACGACAGGGCTATAGCCGTTGTCAATCTGCACTTGGCGCAACCACCGCTCTAGCGTATCGCGCAAGATTGCCCCTTTGGGCTTCCAGAGTGGCAGACCCTTCCCGACTAGCGGGTCAATCACAAATAATCCGAGCCGTTCACCGACAATGCGATGGTCACGCTTTTTGGCTTCTGCCAGGCGATTCAGATAATCTGCGAGTTCTTCCGGTGTTTCCCATGCCGTGCCATAAATGCGCGTCAGTTGTTGCCGATTTTCATCGCCACGCCAATATGCCCCTGCGAGGGGTTTGTAGGTGATGCTAAAGGCATCTGGGTTAATTTCTTTGGTGCTATTCACATGCGGACCACGGCACAAATCCGTGAATTTGCTCTGGGTATAAAACGTGAGCGTGTCAGATGGCGCGGCAATTTCTTCCCCCATCTCATTCACCCGTCCATTGACCAAATCGTCTATTAGTTCCAATTTGAAGGGCTGATTGGGAAATTGGGCGCGGGCTTCTTCTGGCGAAACTTCTTTGCGGGCAAAAGCATGATTCCCGCCGATGATTTTTTTCATCCGCTTTTCCACCCATTTGAGGTCTTCTTCTGATGGCGATTGCGAGAACAAGAAATCATAATAAAATCCGTCCTCAATGGGCGGGCCAATGGCAATTTGGGCATCTGGAAAGCGTTCTAGCATCGCTTCTGCCATGATATGCGCCAAACTATGACGAATTTTATATAACTGACTTTCTTCGTATGCGACAGACATATTTTTCTCCTGTATAAAAAAGATGATAACCACAATAAAAACATCCCCTCACACACGGGCGGGAGGGGATGTTGATTAGTCTCTCATCGGTGCTTGCCCATGTGGAAATCGGAACAGGGCAAAGCGCAACCTCACCCAGTTATGGTATGGTTGTGGTAGTAGTTGTCAATTGGGCGCACTGTGCAATAACCATGCTAAATATCCCGTAAAATGACAAAACGAACACCCTCACTATAGCATAGTCGGTTTATTTTTTCAACAGTTTGGATTAGACTATGGACACAAAGAAATTGTATCAAAAGGAATCGGATGGATTTTCCTACCCATAAACAAGGTAAATTTACCACAGGCTATGCTCTTATCGGTTGGTATATGTTGATTGAACCGATTAAACATCCATGCACAGACATGGATTCTGGGACTTATTTGATTTTGATTTGCAACCAACCATTTAATAGCCCGAAAGAAGATGGACGAGAGAGTTATGATATTTGGGCAGAAAATACAGAGACGGTTATGGGATATATTGAAGAATACAACCCTATTTGGGATGAGGCATAATGTATAAACGTTGGATACTCGCGCTGATGCTCATCAGCGGCACAATTTGTATAGACCAAGCCACCAAACAAGC
>DAOTUO010000192.1:0-1582 GCA_034436595.1 Anaerolineae bacterium
ATACCTTCCGCGTGGGCGAATTTGCCTTGTTGTATGTCATGCAATACGCCGTCATCCGCTATGTACTCGAATTTCTCCGCATTGACCTCACCCTCACGGCGGGAATCAATGTGTCGCAAGCGGTATGTGCCATTAGCTTTGTCGTGGCGGGTACGCTGTTGGTGATGAACCGCAGAAATGCCCTGCCAGCAGGTTATACATACGATGATGCCATGCCAGACCCCGTTACGGTGCGTCCTGTGAAAAAGGCAAAAGAAGAAACCAACACCGAAGCCCCTAAAAACGCTTAGTTTTTGTTTTTATAGTCTCGTTATATACTATAGGGTGTACTAGTTACACCCTATTTTTATTGTTTAAGGAATCTATTATGGGGACATTTCTTCGTCGGATATTACATCAAAATGCACATCACACTTTTGATGTGACCGATTTATCACTCATAGTATTTCATCAAACCAAAAGCCAAGTATTATTAGCAAACAACCGTGAAGCCTATTGTTGTAAATTTACAGGGCTTGCAGGGCTATTTCGCAAAGATAATGCAGAATCATTCAACTATGGTAGACAATTATGCGATGAGGTTAAAATACATTTTCAATGCAATGGATTTTTTACCAGCGATGAATTACCTCGTTATGGTATATCACGCCTCGATATACGTTATTTATATCAGCAATACCAGCCATCACTCACTGATTTGATAGTGATATTGGCATATCCTTATAACCAGTCTAAAAACATTCAAAATTTCTTGATAAACCATTTCACCTGTGAATATAATTTCGGCTAATAAACATCCCTACCAAATCTTCATCCCTATCTCATGCAAACGTGTGATACTCTAGTCTTGTGTGTTAATGACCAGATAAGAGAAAAATTCCCATGATAGAATGTCACAACCTCACAAAAGATTTTGGCACTTTCCGCGCAGTAGATAATATCAATTTATACGTCCCCGCAGGCGCAGTTTTGGCATTGCTTGGGGCAAATGGCGCAGGCAAAACCACCACCGTCCGCATGATGACATCCATTTTGCAACCCACATCTGGCACAGCAAAAATCGCTGGCTACGAAGTCACCCAATCGCCCGCAGAAGTACGGGCGCATGTGGGCGTATTGACAGAGCAACACGGGTTATATGAACGCATGAAGGGCATGGAATATCTGCTGTTTTTTGGGCGGGTCTATCATATTTCATCCGACGAAACACGCAGACGCGCCTCTGCCCTCATGGAGCAATTTGGATTGACCTTTGCACTCGGCAAACGGCTCGGTGAATATTCCAAAGGGATGAAGCAAAAATTGGCATTGGTACGCGCCATGTTGCACAATCCGCCCGTTTTATTATTGGATGAACCCACATCCGCCATGGACCCTGTGAGCGCCAAGCAAGTCCGCGATGCGATTATAGATTTACAACGTGAATCGCGTACCTTTCTTATCACCACCCACAACCTAACCGAAGCACAAACCCTTGCCGATAAAATCGCTATTATTCGGCAGGGAAAAATTATTGCCAGTGGCTCATTTGATGAACTCGCCCGCCAATTTGTCGGAGACCCTATCATGGAATTGCGTATCA
>DAOTUO010000193.1:0-4628 GCA_034436595.1 Anaerolineae bacterium
CACCACGCCGTGACGGAGATAGCCGTCCACCACGCCGTTTTAGTGGTGAAGGGGATAGTCGTCCACCACGTCGTGAGGGTGATAGCCGCCCGCCATACAGACCATCTGGTGAAGGAGATAGCCGTCCACCACGCCGTGACGGAGATAGTCGTCCACCACGCCGTGAAGGGGATAGCCGTCCGCCACGCCGTGACGGAGATAGCCGTCCACCACGCCGTGACGGAGATAGCCGTCCACCACGCCGTGACGGAGATAGCCGTCCGCCATTCCGTCCATCAGGTGAAGGGGATAGCCGTCCACCACGCCGTTTTAGTGGTGAAGGGGATAGTCGTCCACCACGTCGTGAGGGTGATAGCCGTCCACCACGCCGTGAAGGGGATAGTCGCCCGCCATACAGACCATCTGGTGAAGGTGATAGCCGTCCGCCACGCCGTGACGGGGATAGTCGTCCACCACGCCGTGACGGAGATAGCCGTCCACCATTTCGCCCATCAGGTGAAGGTGGCAGTCGTCCACCACGCCGTGATGGGGATAGTCGTCCACCACGCCGTGACGGAGATAGCCGTCCACCACTTCGCCATCAGGTGAAGGGGATAGCCGTCCACCGCGCCGTGACGGAGATAATCGCTCACCGTTCAAGCCATCAGGCACAGGTGGGACACGCAAGCCAAGCCCATTCCGCCGTGATAACATCAGCCGTGATGGACGCTCACAACGCCCATCGAGTGGTGATGGAAACCCAAGTGGCACGAAACGGGATGATGATTTAGAATAAATCGTTATAACAGGAGACACCGCCATATCATGTGGCGGTGTCTGTGTATCCATAAAGGACGGCACATGCAGTCTTTGACGATTGAACAATATGTCGCACGGCAACCTTCATATTCATGGCGACGTTTTTTATTACGCGGACTCATCCGCACGGTGGGATACACCTTTTTGGCAAAAGTATCCTCCACAGATAAGTATCACATCCCAAAAAATGGCGGGTGTATCCTCATGATGAGCCATATTTCTGCGCTTGACCCCGTGGTGTGCATGGGAGAAATAACCAACCGATATGTTATCCCCATGACTAAAATTGAGAACACCCAATCGCGTATATTACGCTTTTTTGTATGGTGGTGGGGGTCATATACCATCAACCGCGATACTGTAGACCGCCGAGCCTTAGAGACATCCATCGCGCTCCTCAAGGCGGGCAATATGATTTTGGTTGCCCCAGAAGGCACTCGTCATCCAGAAGGTATGGGAGAGGCGAAAGACGGCTTGGCGTTTATCGCCACCAAATCCGATGCCATCATCCTCCCCGCGGCTATATCCGATACCAACACATTTCGTTCTCGTTGGAAAAATCGCAACCGCGCCCTCGCGCATGTCACCTTTGGTAAACCGTTCAAATTCAAAACCGATGGCAGGTCACATATCCCCCGTGCAGAATTACATCAGATGACCCAAGAGGCGATGTATCAACTGGCTATTGCACAACCACGCCCAGAAATGCGCGGGTTATACAGCGATATTGACCGTGCCACAACATCCACATTACAATTTTTAGGAGATGACCAATGAGCATCACGATTGGATTAAAAGGGGAACGTACTTTTGTCGTAGAAGAAAAACATACCGCCTATCATCTGGGCAGTGGGGGAGTGCATGTTTTTTCGACTCCCTCAATGGTCTCATTGATGGAAGGGGCGGCGGTCACTGCCATTGACCCGCTTTTGCCACAAGGTCAGATGAGTGTGGGCGTGGATATTTCTGCACAACATCTCGCCGCCACCCCATTGGGCAAGCAAGTGCGGGCAGAGGCGGAAGTGGTCGGCATCGAAAAACGCCGTGTGATGTTTGTGATAAAGGCGTGGGATGAGCATGAACTCATCGGAGAAGCTACCCATACCCGTTTTATTATAGATTTAGACCGTTATATGCAACGCCTAAAGGAAAAAGGCGAATAGAATCCCAGAGGGGGTAGGATATGTTGGCAAATGTGAGTACATGCACATTAAAAGGTTTGGCTGGTGGCATGATTGAGGTGCAGGTAGATTTTAATCCGCGTTCTACTTTGCCCAGATTTTATATTGTTGGGTTACCCGATGCGGCAGTCCGTGAGAGCGAAAAGCGGGTGACGACTGCTATCAAAAATAGCGGTATGCAATATATCCTCAAGCAATATGTGGTGAATTTACATCCTGCGGAAGACCAAAAATCGGGTGCGGGACTCGATTTAGCGATTGCCGTAGGGGTATTATGTGCCACCGACCAAGCCCCACCCGAAAAACTCCACAAAGCAGTTTTCATCGGTGAGTTATCACTCGATGGGTCTGTTCGGCATGTAAAGGGGGTGATGCCGATGGTGTATACTGCCATGAAAGCGGGATATGAGAAGGCGTATGTCCCTGTAGAAAATGCCAAAGAATCCGCGTTGGTGCAGGGTATCGAAATTATCCCTGTGGAATCATTGGGGCGGTTGGTGGAGCATTGGTATGGTATGAACCCAATTGAACCGTATCGGGTAGATTTATCGGTTTTGATAGATGAGGATGATTTACCCTTTGCTATCACCGATTTTGCCGATATACGCGGTCAAGAGACGGTCAAACGGGCGATGGAAATCGCGGTGGCGGGTAATCATAATATTTTGCTCACAGGTCCTCCCGGTAGTGGTAAAAGCCTCATCTCACGGGCGGTACCGGGTATATTGCCAAAACTCTCCATTGAAGAGGCATTAGAGGTCACACAGATTTATTCGGTTGTGGGGGCGCTCAATACCGATAAACCCCTCCAAATGATGCGCCCATTTCGTGCGCCACATCATACTATTAGCCAAACGGGTTTGGTAGGTGGCGGGTCTATTCCCAAGCCCGGAGAAATTAGCCTTGCTCATCGTGGCGTGCTATTTTTAGACGAAATTGTGGAGCATAAAACATCGGTATTAGAGGTCATGCGCCAACCCCTCGAAGATAAAATTGTAACCATTAGTCGTGCGCGGGGCAGTGTGACATTTCCCGCAAATTTTATGTTGATTGGGGCGCGGAATCCATGTCCATGTGGCTATTATGGCGACCCAACGCACCCATGCACATGCAGTCCACGTAAAATTGCAGATTATCAGGCGCGATTATCGGGTCCATTGATAGATAGAATAGATTTGCATGTGAATGTTCCCCGTGTAGAAAACGACAAATTGGTCAATTTGGGGCGCGGTGAATCGTCCGCTACGATACGCGCACGGGTCGAAAAAGCACGGGTGATTCAGCGTGAGCGATTTAAGAATCATCCCCATCTATTCGCCAATGCCGATATGACCACGGGGGAAATCACGACATTTTGTATTTTGACCGATGAAGCAAAGCAACTGCTTAAAATATCGCTAGATAGGCTCAAATTGAGCGCCCGTGCCTATCATCGTGTGTTAAAACTAAGCCGTACTATTGCCGATTTGGATGCGAGTGACACTATCGAAATTCGCCATGTTGCAGAGGCTATTCAATATCGCCCACGTGATGGACAGTAATTTTTTATTTGAGGATAGCTGAAAATATGGGGTATCGTATCATGATTAGACGAATTTTTTTCTTGACACTTATCATTTTTTCTATCAATATTGTTGAACATCCAACCCTCGCGCACGCGCAGTCTTGTTCCAATGGTAATGGTCAATCTGCCACAATCAATTTTGTTAACCAGACAGATGATTTTGTGCAGGTTTTCTGGGTGAATTTTGAGTGCCAAGAGCAACTCTATAATACCCTTGTGCCAGCCCAATCATTTGTTCAACCGACATACGATGGTCATGAATGGGTCTTAAGAAATATGGCTAGTCAAGAATTGGGGCGCGGGATAGGTGTCGCCACATCCGAAACAATCGTGACTGCCACAACGTCTAGTGATGGTACAGGTGTCGGTATATCGCCACTTCCCACACTAGAATCGCCACTCGATTTTACCTATCACCCAACACCCGATTTTGAATGGGTGGTGATAGATGGTCATGAGGGATGCGAGGTTCGTCCTACCACATCCGCCGATGGCTTAGACCCGTTTTATCAAAAAGTGTGTTTCTATGAAGGTGTGCCGATTGCCTCATCGAACAATGTCCCAGACGAAGCCTTATATGCCGCATGGATTATCATGGCAAATATGTTGCAAGGACATTCTGCCGTTGTTGAGCAATTTATTGAAATTGGCATGATATTCGGTATTGTGGCAGAGGATGAAGGCATTACGTTATTGCCACAATATGCCTTTTTGCGGAATGACCCTAATATGGATTGGGATGCCCGGGCGCGTGGTTTGGGCGGGAATATATTCACCCCATTGGGGTCTGGCGCAGAAGAAAATTTGTTGTGCTATGACAATGACCCCTATCTGGGAGAGAGCATTTTCTTGCATGAATTTGCCCATACGCTCAAAGATGGTGGGATTGCCCTCATTGACCCCTCTTTTAATATTGCGCTCGATATGGCATATCAAAATGCGTATGTAACAGGTCTATGGGAGAATACATACGCCCTAGAGACAGTTGAAGAATATTGGGCAGAAGGGGTGCAAAGCTATTTTAATACCAACCTAGAGGCGATTCCTACCAACGGGATTCATGGTGACATCAATACTTATGATGA
>DAOTUO010000194.1:0-8928 GCA_034436595.1 Anaerolineae bacterium
GCCACACAAGCAAAATCAGTCTATCTTCAAATTGCTCACAGCATCCACGACATCGGGCAATTTGACCACTGCCTCAATTTCGACATTGGCACGCATGGGCAATTTTGCTACTTGAAAGGTTGAGCGTGCGGGTGGGTTATGGAAGAAATACTGGGCATAAATTTCGTTCATCTTGGCAAAATCATCTAAATCTGCCAAAAACACACTGGTCTTGACCACATCATCCAATGTTGCCCCCACCGATTCCACAACCGCTTTGATATTCTCTAGCACTTGGCGGGTTTGTGCCTGAATATCCCCTTCTACCAGTGCCTTTGTTTCTGGGACAAGTGGAATTTGTCCCGCGAGGAACATAAACCCACCCGCAATCACGGCTTGGGAATAGGGTCCAACGGCGGCAGGGGCATTATTGGTCTGAACGATTTGTTTGCTCATGGGAAAAATTCTCCTTTGGGATATAATCAATAAAAAATAGCAATAGGGATACTATCACTATGAAAAAACTTATCACACTCATCATTGGTATACTAGCAGGCACAGGCGCAGGTGTCGCGGGTGTGGCATTATTTGTGCCAGAAACCAGCGCAGAACTCCGTCAACGCATCAAAGCTGGATTCAATGAAACACTCGCCGCCGCCAGAGATGCGAGCGCCCAAAAACGCGCAGAACTCGAAGCCGAATTGCAATCATTCACCCGCCCCACCAACAATCATGGGGGCAACAGCCTCTAAATAGGCTTTGGGAATGCTCACCGGTTGCCCTGTGGTGAGGTCTATCCACACCGCCAAAGTTCGCACATTGGCGATGAGCTTATTATCGCTCATACGGCGGATGGCATAATAGTTCATGGTACTCACACGCCGACTATCGCTCATCCACATGCTAATGTCGAGTTCATCGTCCATGAGTGCCGCGGCTTTGTATTCAATCTGATGTCGTCGCGCAAACTGACCATAACCCATCTCGCGGACTTTTGCCATATCCCAGCCCACTGCCCGCCCCGATTGCATCCCACAATCTGACACATAATTCAGATACACGGCATTATTCACATGCCCCGCCGCATCTATATCATCCCATTCCACACGCCGACGCAGTTTGAACGCGCCATCGGGCATTTTTGGCGGGGGTGGCAATGATTCACGGCGGGGCGCTTCAGATACCACCTCTCCGTGTGAATACGCCTCAATAATCTCTTGGGTGATGGTGGTCGGATACATGGCTTTGGTATCGAGTAGCACCCAATCGGTAGAGCCTTGTGCCACGCGCTTGTTGCCAACGAATAGCTCATACATCCGCAGAGACCGCACCCGCCGAAAATCTGCCACCCATGTTTTGACCGTCACCACATCACCATAACGCGCGGCTTGCAAATATTCCACATCGGTTTCGTATGCCAACCATTGCAAGCCAAGCACCTCATAGCGATGGGCGCTAAATCCAACAGAGGCAGAAGCCGAAAACGCCGATTCTTGCATATAACGCAGATAATTGGCATGATTCACATGACCATACATATCACATTCATAATGCCGTACAGGGAATTCACAGGTGTGGATATAGGGCATCACATATACTCATCAAAATCTTCTGACATCTGGATTAGCCCACGCGCACTCCCCGCTTGGCGGGCTTTTTTGGTCTTTTTGATAGGGACAATTTGCACCACATGGTCTTGTTCATCAGAGATGATAATGGTTTCCCCCTCTTGGGCTTCGGCTATCAGTTGACCTAAATTCAATTGCGCTTCTTTGAGCGAATAATTTCTCATGTTTATCCTCCTGATATGCCCCATTATAGCATGGCTTGGGCGTGTCTATTATCATCCACGCCGATAGCCAAAACCTGTATTTTATCGTTCTTAAACCACTTTCACCCGACTGGATTTTGATGTGATATTGGTATTGAAGCGTTGCAAGAAAATATCCACAAAGCTATCGAGGCTATAGCCCACCAAAAACGCAGTTTGCCAATCGGCGCTCCCCGTGAGGAATACCAATCCCAAAAAGCCTATCCACATGGAGACTATCCCCATAATGATGCCCCGTTCATGAATATGAATCCATGTGAACCAGTCGTCTATCGCCAAAAATGCTTGTTTGGGGTCGTTGCTACGCGCTTGTTTGATGCCATCTATGCCGATATGCACCGTCGCGCCCACGATGATAAACAAATAGGTGACGAGCAAATTGGGTGTGCCACCCGGGACGGTTATCCATTCGGTGAGATTGAGCAAATTGCCTAATTCACCAACACTCACGGCAATCAACGCACCAAGCATGATGGTAATGGTGATGAACAGATAGCTCAGACGACGGCGGGCAAAACTAGATGAGGCATGAAAGACCACCCCCTGCGAGGCATCTATCACCCCGTTTTGGATGAGGACAGGACGCGCCCCCAAATATTCAATGATTTTTTGGCGACCTTCATCATTGGGAATTTCATTCTTAAAAGCCGCATGAAAATCGAGCGCCTGACCGATGCGGATTTGCTCCAATTGCAAATTGAGCCGTTCTGGAATGGTGAGCAATGCCGTCTGATAAATTACATCATCAATATCGTCCACCGCTTCTTTGGCACAGCGCAAAATAAAATTAGCCATTGTGATTTCTTCATCGGGGTTGATAACCACCGCCTCTTTACCCACTGTTTCTGGGATAATTTCTTTGGCAGGTGGTGGGGGCCAATTAAGTGTCACACGCTCCCAAAAATTTTCGATGGTGGTGATGTCATCGCCATAACGACTATAGAGCGAGGCGGTGCTATTCATCAGAGACCGCAATTCACGAATCCGCACATTGATTTGCTTGACATTGCGGTCATAAATCGGTTGACGCGCTCGTAGGGTGGTAATAATTTCACGCGCACGCATCGCCACATCATTCATCAATTCTTTGCCCAACACTTCCATGAGGGTGGTGCGTAAATTTTGGACTTCTGCCCGCACATCGCGCAATAATCCCAATAGACGGGCATGGCTTTCTTGGTCAACAGACATACAATTTCTCCTAATCTGATAATAAGGCTTGGAGGGCGGTGATGAGCTTATCGGCATCGGCTTGGGTGTTATATCCCTGAAAAGACACACGGATATAAGGCTTATTGTTCCAAACCACAATGGGCGCTTCAACCATAAATTCATCATACAGCCGTTGCTTAAACACAAATGGGTCTATGGTCTCTGGCAAGGGTGCAATGAACATCTGCCCAATTCTCGCCTCTGGTGCAACAATCGGCAAGCCTGTGAGGTCTGCAATACGTTGGCGTGTAGCCATAGCCATTTCATGACACCGCGCCCGTTGTGCATCCCAATTATGGTGATTTTGAAAATCTATGGCGGCTGGGACGCTCAAATATGCAGAAATATCACGGGTGGCTTGGTATTGATTTTGTTGCACCAAGCGCGTGGTAGCAGACGATAACACCAATCCGCCACCGACAGCTTGCCCTGTGAGGGGTTGATAGCCCCAACTCACCACCAACGGGTCTATCATGGCGTGCAAGTCTCGGCGGACATATAAAAAACCCGCCCCTTTTGGCGCACACATCCACTTATGGCAGTTACCCGTATAAAAATCGGGGTCTAGTTCTGTGAGATTGAGGGGCAATTGACCCGGGGCATGTGCGCCATCAATGAGGGTATAAATCCCCGCTTCCCGCGCCCGTTTGATGATTTCTGCAATCGGAAAAATGAGCGCAGTCGGTGATGTGAGGTGGCTAATAGAGATAACCCGTGTGCGTGGGGTGACAGCGCTCCATAGGCGTTCCACAAAATCTTCTGCACTGGTCATGGGCAATGGAATTGGCTGACGGATATAAGTCGCGCCTGTCTTTTCGCAGATAAAATTCCATAGCAAATCCACTGCACCATATTCGTGGTCTGTGCCGAGTATTTCGTCACCCGCTTGCAGGGGAATTGACCGCGCAACGGTGTTCATGCCCACAGTGGCATTGGGGACATAGACCACATCATCGGGGTGGCAGTGCAAATATTCCGCCAGTGGGACACGGGCTTCATCGAGCAATTTATCGGAACGCCGTCCCATAAATTCGACTGGTTGCGATTCGAGTTCCCGTTGCCATCCCTGATACACCTCAAAAACAGGCACCGGACACGCCCCAAATGAGCCATGATTGAGAAAAACGACATCGGGTTGAATGAGAAAATTTTCGCGCATGAAAAAAAATCCTTATTGAGATTAGGTGGGCATGACCATTCATGCCACTACGAATAAATACGAGTGTATAGGAGAATATTGCCCCGTGTACCTGTGATTTGATGAACATGATGTTCAATAAAAACGAACATACACCCCAAAAACACCCCTATAACGGGCAAAGTTACATCCCTATTTCACCGATAGCCGTACCACACGGTCATGACCGGCATAATCTGGGATGACCTCTATCAATATCACTTCAAGGTGGTCACGCGCCAATTGAATCACATCACGGCTCTGACTAGACCCCACTTCCAAAAACATGCGGATGGGGGGAATTCCCACCTCACGTACCTGGGGGAATAAATCGCCATAATATGCCAGCCCATCATCGCCACCATCCAATGCTAGGCGTGGCTCAAATTTGCTCACGGGCAAACGGTCTAGTTCACGACTGGGAATATAGGGCGGATTCGACAAAATGAGGTCTACTTTGAGGTCATTATCTTTGATGGGTTCTAACAAACTGCCCTCCAAAAATTGGATATTGGTCACACCATGCAAATCAGCATTGCGTTTGGCAACAGCAAGGGCACGTGGGCTTATATCGCTGGCATAGATGGTGGCAGTTGGAAAACGCAAGGCAAAGCTGATGGCAATCGCACCGCTACCCGTACCCATATCAATGGCGCGGAC
Organism: Anaerolineae bacterium; assembly: GCA_034436595.1. Lineage (GTDB taxonomy): Bacteria > Chloroflexota > Anaerolineae > Aggregatilineales > Phototrophicaceae. The sequence goes on from DAOTUO010000194.1 coordinate 4,860, forward strand.
TTGCGAAGGGTCTTTATAAAAACCTTCCACCATCAAAATCGCGTGTTCGACCAAATGCTCCGTCTCTGGACGCGGGACAAGGACATCGGGCGTGATGATAAATTTACGCCCATAAAATTCGCGTTCCCCCACCAAATAGGCGTATGGCTCACCATTGATACGGCGTTGAATGAGGATGGCATAGGCATTCACTTGTTCATCGGTGAGAGGGGCTTCTGGATGGGCAATGATATAAGACCGTTCTACGCGCAAAATACTTGCCAAAAGCAATTGTGCATCCAAAGACACACTATCAGAAAATTCTTTAAGGCGCTTTTTTGCCTCTTTTAAGGCAGTTCCGATTGTCCATTCAGACATATCTTTGTCATCCTAAAATTGATGATTTTCACTGGTCTAATCATAGCGCATCTACGAATAAATCCCAACCGTTTTGGGTAAAATGGGCGCTTGCCAACATTACATCATGAGGGGTATAATGAAGGTTCTGTAGCCAATAGGCTAAAAATTGCCAACGTACAATTTTCCGGAAGGAGGAAGATATATCCAATTGGGAAATTTTCCCCGATGATATATCGCTTCTATTATGAGTTCAGAGACAGCAGGGATGGACGAAAAAGATATGGAACAGCCATCTATGGAATCTACACCACAAGATGAAGACGTGTTGACACCTTCTACAGAGCCTGTAGAAGAATTAGCCACACCAGTATCTGAAGTGGCAGAAACGCTTTCTGTGAGTGATGAAGACGCTCATGAAGAAGAAGCGCCTTCGGCTGGCGATGAGGTGTCTCATCAAGAAGAAGCACCTTCGGCTGGCGATGAGGTGTCTCATCAAGACGAGGTACAACCCTCCCCCACCCCAGAAACTACATCATCACGCTTTAAGCGTGGCGATTTGGCAGAAGGGGTCATTACCAGTCATTTGCCAACTGCCGTCACGGTAGATTTGGGCGAAGGGGCTGTGGGCATGATTCCGGGTCGTGAATTGGAACGGATGACACGCCAAAGTTTGGAAGAACTCACCGAAGGTAAGACCATTGCTGTGTATGTGGTGAACCCCCATTCGCATGAAGGGACAATCATTCTGTCTGTCAATCGTGCTATCGAAGAACTCGATTGGCAACGGGCAGAGACCTTTCATAAATCTCAAGAACCCTACGAAGCCAATGTCGCTGGCTATAATAAAGGCGGACTCATTGTGCGCTTTGGACGGCTACGCGGGTTTATCCCCCAAAGCCAAATTAGCGATGACCGCAAGCGTCTGCTCGAAAACGGTGAAGGCACGATGGAAGACCGTTATGCCAAAATGGTCAATGAACCCATCGTCATTAAGGTCATGGAAGTTGACCGTAGCCGTAACCGCCTGATTTTATCTGAGCGTACCGCCGCCCGTGAACGCCGTGAGCGCAGAAAAGAATCGCTCATAGACGAATTGACCGTTGGGCAAATTATTGCCAATGGTCGTGTGGTGAGCCTCGAAGATTTTGGTGCGTTTGTGGATGTTGGTGGCGCAGAAGGTCTTGTCCATCTGACCGAAATTTCATGGAAACATGTCACCCACCCCAAAGAAGCTCTCAAAATTGGGCAAACGGTAAAAGTGGAAGTGATTAGTGTAGACCGTGAACGTCGTCGCATCGGCTTGAGCATCAAGCGCCAAGAAGCCGACCCTTGGGACGATGTGGCAACCACCTATCAAGTCGGTGATTTGGTCAAGGCGACTGTCACCAAAATGACCAAATTCGGCGCATTTGCCCGTTTGGTGGATGCCGAAGATATTGAAGGTCTGATTCACATATCCGAATTATCGGATAAGCGCGTGATGCACCCCAAAGAGGTGGTCAAAGAAGGCGACCAACTCGACTTGCGCGTGGTGAAAATTGATGTGAAAAATCGCCGTCTCGGACTCAGCCTCAAGCGAGTCAACTCGCCAGAATGGTTAGACCGCGATTTGCAACGCTATATGTCTGGTCAATAAGCATCGGCGTGAAAAGGATAAACGCGGTTTATCCTTTTCACGCCTTCGCATTTACGAATATCCCCTCATGACGAATACCCTATCACGAAAAAATTTAGTCACTATCGGCATCCTGATTATTCTGTGCGGATTACTTTATACCCAATATCTGCGCCCCAACCCACTTATATTTGATACCATCATCCCCAACACCACAGAACACGGTGAGACCACCATCACATTTCGGTTAGGCGGTGATACGTTGTTGTTCCCCACACAATGCCTGTTTGCCCAATGGGATATGACCAACACACGCGGGATTTATATCAACAATAACGGTGTCGTTGCGCCAGAATCACAGACCTTTTGTCATTTGCCTGCCCCCAATGGCATCTTTACCCAATTACGGGTAATTTTGCCCGATGACACGGCGGTGAACTACGATTTTAAGGTGCGTGTGTTGGTGTATGACCCTATTTTTTTGGCGCTATGCCTGCTCATCATGGGCATTTGCATGAGCCTATTCATGCCCGCCCTCAAAAATATCCATCCGATTATCAGCATCGTCAGTATGCTGGCGATAATCATTCTCATCGGCATGGGGATAAGTATCACCACCCGCTTTTTGGATGATAAGCCCACTGTATGGGATGATGCACTCATGTTTGCCCGTTATGCCCATAATCTGGATAAAACTGGGGTGTGGTCTTGGAATAGCGGCGAGCCACCCGTATTCGGCATGACCGAATTGGTCTATGGCGGGCTGGTCTGGGCAAATGGTGACAGAGAATCAAACCCCATTGATGCCGTCCAAAATACCAGCACCGCTTATGGCTTGATATGGCTGTTTTTTGGGGTGGTATTGGTGATAAGCCGATTTATCGCCACCAACCGACATAAAAATCTCAGTCACTTATTGCTGATGTGGGGCTTGTTGGTGCTAGGATTATCGGCACATAGCAACCTGCTCCATCATTTCACCAGTGGCATGGGGACGACCACCGTCTTGTTGTATGTCACCCTCTATATTGCCCTGTCGCAGTGGGCAAAATATACCCCAAAGTTTTGGATTTATGCGATAGTGGGGATTATCGGCGGCTTGGGGTTTGCTGTCCGCCCCGATGTAATGCTGTTTACGGCATGTGTGCCACTATCCCTATTCATCTTTGCCAAAACCGACAAAGACCGTCGCCTCGCCTTGTTCATGGGAATCATCACCATCATCATTTTGGTTGTGCAAATGCTGATGGCACAGTTCTATTTTGGCTCGGCATTGCCATTGCCTTTTTTCGCCAAAAGTGGCGGGATTGATGATGGTTATCTCGCCAATCAGTATGTGGCGGTGAGCATTGACCAATTGGGCGCATATATCTATAGCAATCGCATCCTGATAGTGCTGATTGTGGCAGGCATTTTTGCCAACCATAAAAAATTCATCAAGCGCATTGGCAGGGTCGAAATTGGACTCATCGCGGGGATGGTGGGGTATATTGGTTATTATGCCCTGTTTGTGACCCAAATCATGCCAGAGCATCAACGTTTTTATTACCCCACCCTGCCGATTATCATTTGGTTGGCATGTATTGGGGTTATATCGCTCACAGAACGCCTCTATGGACTATTGATGATATTATGGCAATTTTTATCACAAAATTTACGCTTGGGGATGGTCATGGGGGTGATGGTCATCACCACAATGAGCGTATCTAACACACTGTATGAAGCCTATCGGTTTATTTACCAGCACGAAATCACCGATTATCCGCCCCATGATGCACGGTGGTATCGGTTGGCGCAATTTGCCGATGTGGATAATATTACCGTTGCCACCACCGAAGTCGGCGCGGTGGCGGTGGCAAATTTCTCGTGGCGGGTGATTGACCTCGCGGGACTCAATGACACCCGTTTTGCGCTCAGTGGGTTTTCTGCCGATGGTTTGGTTAACGATTATCGCCCAGATTTACTCTATCTGCCCTATCCCGATTATATCGAGATGATAGAAGCCATCCTTATCCATCCACAGTTTATACAACAATATACTTACTTCACAGCAGGGCAAGTGCGCCTGCCAATGGGGGTTGCCATCCGCAAAGATAGCCCCTACTATGACCAACT
>DAOTUO010000195.1:0-18028 GCA_034436595.1 Anaerolineae bacterium
TCCCCAAAAAATTGGAGCGGGGGCTAAAACCTGCCCTAAAATGGGTTTCTCCCCCTTTCTCCACGCAGTGGGGATAAGGGGGCTGGGGGGATAGGGGTGATTTAAGCTGATAATTGACTTGAAAATGCTTATCCATTGAAAGTTGAAAATCATTTGAATTCAAAATAGTTGTTCCATACGCAGATTAATAGCCATCTGGTTCGGGCGATTACACTGTCTGCTGGGTTGTTACGATGCGAGGCAAAAGTTCTCCATTCTGGCAGGTTATTAGCCACTGCCGAAGCCTATTTGCGCGACGAAAATGGCAAACTCTATGCTCATGCCACAACTAACTGTGCGATTTATCCCGTACAGAGGGGTTAAATTAGATAATTCTTTGGTAGAATAAATTATGAGGGTGTAATCTGTTATGCCCTAACTCTATCGCTAGGTGCATCATTTTGCGCCCGTTACATGAAGAAAGATGGATAAGGATAAGATGGATACTCCAAAGTATATTTGCGTTTCTGTGGGATGGCCCTACTCTAATGGCGATTTGCACTTGGGACATTTGGCTGGCGCATATTTGCCCGCCGATATATTTGCTCGTTATCATCGAATGAAGGGCAACCATGTGCTGATGGTCTCTGGGTCAGATACACACGGCACGCCCATCTCATTAGAAGCGGATGCTCGCGGGATACCCCCCCAAGAGGTATTTTCGCATTATCACAAGCGGTTTTTGCTATCGTTAAAAATGATGGGTGTGAGTTTTGATTTGTTCACACATACCGATACCGAAAATCATCATCAAATTGCCCAAGATATTTTTACTACCTTGCGGGAACGGGGCTATTTGTATGTCGAAAAGCAAGATTTGATGTATAGCGAGAAAGAAAAACGCTTTTTGCCGGATAGATATGTCGAAGGGACGTGTTATATTTGCGGATTTCAAAAGGCGCGTGGTGACCAATGTGATAATTGCGGGAATTTGCTCGATGCAACGAAACTGATTTCGCCACGCAACCGCATTAACCCGTCCGATGAATTGGTCGTGCGCCAAAGTGAGCATTACTTCTTAGACCTAAGCCAAACATCATCAGATTTGTTGGCATATTTAGATAAGCAACAAGGTCTATGGCGACCAAACGTAGTCAATTTTACGCGCAACCTCATCAAACAAGGTGTTGAGGGTGGCTTGCGCGGACGTGCCTATACCCGTGACCTCGATTGGGGCGTGCGTGTCCCCGTTGAAGGGTGGGAGGATAAGCGTATTTATGTGTGGTTTGAGGCGGTCAATGGCTATCTCACCGCCAGCGTTGAATGGGCAAAAAATAACGACACACCCAACGCATGGAAAAAATGGTGGTATAACCCAGATGCACAAGTTTATTATTTCATCGGAAAAGACAATGTGCCGTTTCATACAGTGATTTGGCCTGCCATGTTGTTGGGGATTAGTGGCATATATAACGAGGGTGGCGATACCCCCATTAATTTGCCCTATGATGTGCCTGCCAACGAATTTATGAATGTCGAGGGGCAAAAATTTTCTAAGAGCAATAATTGGGCGGTATGGGTGCCAGATATGGCAAAAGCCTACCAAGCCGATGCTATCCGTTTCTATATGATACGGAGTTTTCCGGAATCATCGGATAGCGATTTTACATGGGAAGGATTTTTGACCCGTGTGAATAACGAATTACTGGCGGCATGGGGCAATTTGGTCAATCGCGTAATGACATTTGCCTATAAACACTATGAGGGTGTGATACCAGACCCCAACGGATTGACTCCCGCCGATGAAGCGATTATCGCCAAAGTGGAGGCAGGATTTGATAGCATTGGGGCGCTCATCGAAAAAGTGAAGCTCAAAGATGCACTCAATGAAGCCCTGAGCCTTGTGCGTGATGCCAATGCCTATGTGGATAGTCGGACTCCGTGGAAAAGTATCAAAGATAACCCAGATGACACACCAAAAGCGGTTTATACCCTATTGCGCGTGATAGACAACCTCAAGACGATACTCGCGCCATTTTTGCCGTTTAGCTCGCAAAAAGTCCACGAATATTTGGGATATGAGGGGCAGTTGTTTGGTGATTTAGATCTCAAGACCTATGACGAACAGACTCGCTCGCATGAGACGTTGGTCTATGACCCCACACCTGCTATGGGCAGATGGGAAAAAAGTCAGTTACAAGCGGGAACAGTTTTTCGTAAACCAGAGGCGCTGTTTATTAAACTTGATACAGAAGTGGTGGAGATAGAACGCGCCAAATTGGGCAAGCCACGCATCGAAGAACCACTAGAAGGAGAATAAATCATGGGATTTTTTAGACGGCGCACACCAAAATTTGGCACACCCGGTAATTCACCCGAAATGGCAGATAAAAATGCGTATTTTGTTTATATCCGCCCAAAACGATGTGAAGAAGTGGTACGTGTGCGGGTTAACATGATGAACGACCTGTCCCTGACAGATGACGAAAGTGGCTATTTTGTCCGCAAAATGGCAAGTGCCATGCGCTGTCCATTTCAAGCCGAAGTGTCGTTGCTGTTTGATAAAAGTAAACGGCTGGTGCAACACGAGGTCGAAAATGGTGAAATGGTCACACAAGCCGATTATGTTATCTGGCTAGAGTCACAGGGTGATTCCAACAAAATTTAGGCTAGGGTTGATGAATGGGATGAGCGCCAAAACCACCGCAGGGCTATAATACCCCGCACGGTTGATGCGGTCATCGGTCAATAATCCCACAGAACCGTTTTGTTGCTTAGAATTGGCGCGTGCAAAGACAATATCATCGGCATCGCCCAATTCTAAGCCTTGTTTGACCAAAACCGCGACTTCATCGGGCAAAATAAAAGTAGCGGTGCGGGCGTGTCCAGCTCGGTCTTTGTTCACAATCACAATCCATGCAAAGACGAGTAATACCCCTAGTCGCTCTTCGATACCCCCCTCAATTCCTATCCAAAAATCGGCATCGGGGTGCAAATCGCGTGCTTTATAGGCGCGGTTACGTGCGCCGATGTGCGTTTCATCATCGGTCATAGGCTGGTCGCTCACATCTGATGGGGTAGAGATGCCAAGCATGTCTAATTCATCGGGGAATACTTGGGCAAACCCTGCGCGTGCCGCCTCGATTTTGACGGGATTGGTTGATGCTACAACAATTTTCAAGATATATTGCTCCTATAGGTGTTTTTATGCAAAGATGATGGTTTTAATGATAGCAAATGTGCCAAAGACAGCATGTGCGACCCATGCGGCGCGCGTGCTACCGGTGTATCCGCGCACGGATGTGATGAATACGGCGTGCAAAAAAGGTAATCCCGCCCCATACCAAAGGATAATCGTATTATTTGAGGTGACTGGCAGATAGGCTAAGAAATGGAATAGGGTATGAAAGATGACGACCATCCAAAAACCCACCCATACCCCAAACATCCCCCGAAAAGCAGGAAACATCAACCCTCTAAACACCAATTCTTCTGCCAATGGCTGAAGTAATATCATGAAGATACCTGCAATAAGCCAACTCATCGCAGAAATATTTCCGCCTACAAAACCCAATAATTCCGCAGTAGACAGGACTTGTGTATTGACCACCGACCAACTGATGAGGTCAAACAAAATGGCAAACCCCACAGTCCATAACGCAATAATGAGCAGTTTTGTATTGGTTGCCCCCATCCGCAAGGCTTCGATGTCGTCTGGTGATTGCCTGCGCGATTTTAGGACATAAATAATGGTGATGGTCATGCCGATGCTCCATCCGACCAATAGCACTGATGGCGACCCATCAGAAAAAACAAGGCTCATCACGGTTGAGCCGATGATGATGCCCAGAAACATTACCATAAATGCGCCTAGCGCAAATAAATATCCCCATGGGGGCGTGGGTTCTGCTGTTCCAATCCGTTTTAGCATATTCGCTTGTTCCTTTATATAATAACCGAGACTATTCTATCAACATTACTCAGATATTCCAGCGAGTGAATGATGAAAATGTGCGTTTTGTTATATACATGCTATAACGAGAATATTTTGTGATAGGATATACCATAGTGATAATGTTTGGGGTGAGTAATGACTATGAAAATATCATTAGATGTACAAAATCGTCTGATACAACTGGCAGAAAAGCAAGGACTTTCTATAGATGACATTGGTCGAGCATATTGTAGATTCGTATCAAGGCACAGTCATGATAGATAGTGCCTTAGATGTTGGGATGACCTTTACCATTCAGTTACCACTGTGTTCTGGTCTTATCAGCGAGATGTAACAAGGAGTAATTCCATGACGTATGATACGATTGTATTGGGGGGCGGGGCAATGGGGAGCGCCACCGCGTATTATTTGGCAAAAGCGGGTGAGCGTGTTTTATTGTTGGAACAATTTACATTTGGGCATAGTTGGGGCAGTTCTCATGGGGATTCGCGCATTATTCGCTATTCCTATAATGAGCCACGCTATATCGAATTGGCGCGGTCTGCCTATGCCTTGTGGTCAGATTTAGAGAACGAAATTGGCGAGCAATTGCTCATCAAGACGGGTGGCATTGATTTTGGCAAACCACACGAGAAAACCCTAATAGATACCATCAATAGTGTGCGTCTGGCGGGGATTTCACATGAGTTATTCACCGCAGACGAAGCCAATAAACGCTTCACCCAATTTCATTTTGACAACGATATGCAGGTACTCTATCAAGCCGATTCTGGCATGTTAAAAGCCTCCGAATGTGTGCAGGCACATCTGCGCCTTGCGGGGAAATATGGCGCGGTGTTGGTAGAAAAAATGCCTGTGAACCAAATTGATATTCATGCCGACAGTGTGACTGTTCAGACCCCAGATGCCAATTATACTGCCTCTCGTTTGGTCGTCACAGCAGGCGCGTGGGCAGGGCGCTTATTGGCAGAAACAGGGGTGCATGTGTCACTTCAGCCATTGCGTTGCCAAGTGGGGTATTTTAACCCCAAAGATGAACCGCTTGCCCATTATGATAAGTCGTTGATGCCTGTGTATATTTGGCACCGGAATAACGATATCAACCAAGCGATGTATGGTCTGCCAAGTTTAAATGGGTCGGGTGTGAAGGCGGCTTTTCATGGTGGGGGAAAAGTTGCCCACCCAAGCGAGGTAGATTATACCCCTAGCACCGAGACGATAGATACCATTCGCCAAACATTAAGCCCACATCTACCTCGTGTGATGGCTGGCGACCTGATGGCGACCTATATTTGCCTGTATACCATGACCACCGATGAAGACTTTATCATAGATCATCACCCACAGCATTCGCATGTGGTGTTTGGCGCGGGATTTAGTGGGCATGGTTTTAAGTTTTCTACACTCATTGGCAAAATGTTGAGTGATTTGGTGTTAGACGGGCAAACCCCCTATAACACCGAATTATTCAAATTAGCGCGGTTTATGAAATAGGGCATTATGGGGTTATGCCCTATTTCATATTTTTTATGGCAAGACGGGTAATTCGCCTATAATGACGACTGCATAGCCTCCAGTGGCACTGGTGGCACGACTGACGAATTGCAAATTGAGCAAATCAACACTTTCTGGTGTGAGCGATAAGCCCGCACTAAATCGATCTCCCTGAATAAGTGTGCCGTCTTGCAGGGTGATACGGAGATTACTGGCGTTGGGGACAGTTTCGCATCCACGCCCACCCGCATCATCACACCGTAATAGTGTCCCTTCGTTAGTGGTTTGTGCCATGTAGGGGTCTAGGCGTGTCTCTATCAATTTGACCATATAGATGGTGACGGTGCTACCCAATGCGAGAGGTCCCATTTGTAAATCGAGCGGATTGACCTGATTTGCCTCTGTGAGAGATAACCCCTCGATTACCGCAATATAACGCCCACGCCCACCGCCAACACTAGCGATGGTGAAGGTGATTTGTCCCGCATTACCATCGGCATTAATGCCATATTGGGCAACGCGGGTGGTGCTTTCGTCTATGGTGATTGGCGGAAGAATATCCCCAAACGCAATCGTATCGCCAACGGTATTTTGACCATCAGTTGTGCAATATAGATAATCATCTTCAAACCCTGTTAGCACACGAATGGCGGGTTCAAATGCGTCTAAGCCATAGACACTCACACGATAGGTTGTGGATTGGGTGACTGGGGGTAATTGGATGGTGAGTGCCGTATTGACAATATCTGCCCCACAGCGAAATTCTACCGCATTACGTATTTGGTCACGGCGGATGCTGTCGCTACTGGTGACGGTGAGGACGAGGGTATACTCGCCCACCGTCGCGCCAAGTTCACGCCCCGCACGGGTGGCTACTACGGCAAACTCGCCATTCATTGGCACTAAAAAGCGTAATTCAATGGTGCTATTGGGTTCTGCATCGGGCAATTGCACCCCCTCTGCATCTATATCACTCCGCACAATTACTTCGCGGTTGCTCCCTGCAATGCCGACCAGTGGTGCAAGCCCATTGTCGCCACGCATCCGCACCAGCAATTCATCCCCTGCTTGTGCATTAAAGCGCCAAAAATCGAAATAAGTGCTATCGGTTAATGACCCCTGCACAGGCATATCATAGGGAATATCAAAAAATGTGACCTCATCGGTCGCTTCGGGTTGGGGTTCTTGGGCAACGGTGGGTATGGTCACTATGCAGAACATGAGCATCACTAGTATAAAACGCCACATCATGATTATCCCTCTGTATCTTCAATATCACGTAAATCTGGAAAGCCATCGGCAAGCATCCACGCGCAGATGATGGGTCCACCATGCGAATCTGAGATGGGCAATGTACCATAACTCTCTGGTAGACCATTATACCCATATAAATAGCCTCGTTCACTATCAATTTGGGCGCGTGCCGCCTCAGATAAATCGGTATCGCCCACCGCAATCGCGTGAATATGGATGGGGGAGTTGTCATAGAGTTCACCAGTACGGCGTACCCATGCCGCAAACCCCGCTATGCGTAAGGCTTCTATCATATAGGGCATCTCGGCGGTGAGTAGGCTAAAGTCTATGGGACTGCGGACAGAAATATCCGCTGCGCCACCGCCGTCATGTGTGCCAAAACTGGCGGCGACCACCCCCGCGTTATAACTGCCTTGTACGAGTGCTGTGCGAAAATTGACAATGCCCCCCCATTCCCGATAAATCCGTTGGGCATTATCCAGCATAAATAGGGTGCGTTGATTGAGCGTGATATAATCCCAATTCACCTGTGTGTAATCATCGGGCGGGCGCAGACACCCCTCTGGTTCGGTTGTGCCGTCGGGCAATTCCACAAACCAACGTGGAATATCATCATAGCCATTTTCAGAGATAAGCGCCCCGCGTGCTTCTAGCCAATAATCTTCGCCAGAGCCTTCTGCCAGCCATCCCACAAAATCGCCATAGGTCACATTCCACCACACATAGCCTTCATTGCATTGGGGCAGGGTGTCAATGAGAGGTAGCGTTGTCCATTGCGGGATAGCCGTGAGCCGTGCTTGTGATGTGCTAGGGATAGGGCGGAGATTGATGGTGTTATTCACAATCACCCGCGCCGATGGACTATCGGTTAATCTGGGTGATAAAAAGCCTGTAAACCCGATTGGGCAGGTATAATTGGGGGTGGTTTGAGCGGTATTGGGCGCGATGATAAACGCCATTGCACCGATTAAAAAGGTAACGATAAGCCATTGCTTCATGAATAAAAATCCTTATCAAATTGTCATGTTTGCCGATGATTATAGCCCAATGTGCGGTGTTTTTGGGGTGGATTGGGGTATAATTGAGGAATCGTAGCCTAAGAGGATAATTGCCGATGATAAAAGAACGCCTGAGTGTACAGGCATTTGAAGCCTATGCGTCTGAGCCAGAGAATCGTGAACGTGCCTTAGAATTTATCAATGGGGAGATTTATGATATGGTATGTGATTGGAATTCGTCAGAAATAGGCGCAGAAATTTTAGGTTTGCTTCGTACTTATATCCGCAAGCATAAATTAGGACTCATCACAGGGGCAGATGGTGGCTATAGGGTCAACGATGAACGGTATATCCCCGATTGTGCTTTTGTGAAACAATCGCGCCTTATCCCCAATTTTACAGGTAGCTGGTATCCGATTGCGCCAGATTTGGCTGTGGAAGTATTGTCTCCTACCGATTCACAGCGCGAGAAAAAACTGCGTCTAAAGCTACAGAATTATCTCATTGCTGGCACAATAGTATGGATAATAGACCCAGAAACACAAACCATTGAGGTTTATAGCCCCAACCAAATCCCACGTACCTATGGTATGGGAGAGTCTTTTTTGGTGGGTGAATTATTACCCAACATCCAAATCAAAGTAGATGCGATTTTTGTGCGTGATTGATACAATTATTTTTTACATATCTCAAAATACGGAGATTTTTAATGACCGAATTTATTCTCGCCTTAGACCAAGGCACAACATCCTCGCGTGCCATCCGTTTTGACCGTGCAGGACAGATTATCACCACCCATCAACGCGAATTTAAGCAGATTTATCCCCGCCCAAGCTGGGTAGAACACGACCCGCGCGAAATTTGGGAATCGCAATTGGCGGTGGCAAAAGCCGCTTGTGGCGACCCATCACTCATCGCCGCCATTGGCATCACCAATCAACGCGAGACGACTATCGTGTGGGATAGGCAAACAGGTGAGCCGATTTATAACGCCATTGTATGGCAAGATAGGCGTACATCCGAATTTTGTGACCAACTCAAAGCAGAGGGGTTTGATGCGACCATCCGCGAAAAAACGGGTTTGGTGACAGATGCGTATTTTTCTGGGACGAAACTCAAATGGATTTTGGATAATGTAGACGGCGCACGCGCCAAAGCTGAAGCGGGTCAATTGGCATTTGGCACGATAGATACTTATTTGGTGTGGAAACTCACCGGTGGGCGCTTGCATATTACCGATGTGAGTAATGCCAGCCGTACTATGCTGTATGATATTCATAAAAAATGGTGGTCAAATACCATTCTCACACGGTTTAATATCCCACAGAGTATTTTGCCCCAAGTCGTGCCGAGTAGCATGGTTTATGGTGAGACAGACCCTGCACTTTTTGGCAAAGCAATTCCGATTGCGGGAATCGCAGGCGACCAGCAAGCCGCCACTTTTGGTCAGGCGTGTTTTTCGGCTGGATTGGCAAAAAATACTTATGGTACAGGCTGTTTTATGTTGATGAACACAGGCGACAATCCTGTACCATCCAAACATAATTTGCTTACAACGGTTGGTTGGAAATTGGGCGATTCTGGCGCGACCCAATATGCCCTAGAGGGTAGTGTATTCATCGCAGGGGCGGTAGTGCAATGGCTACGGGATGAATTGGGTCTGATTAGCCATGCGCGTGAAACGGAGGGGCTTGCCATGAGTATTCCAGATACAGGTGGGGTGTATCTTGTGCCTGCCTTTGTGGGACTTGGCGCACCGTATTGGGATCAATATGCACGCGGGGCGATTCTGGGACTCACACGCGGAAGTGGCAAGGCACAAATCGCCCGTGCGGCATTAGAATCCATCGCCTATCAGACGCGTGATGTGATGGGCGCGATGCTGGCAGATAGCGGACTTAAACTCGAAACGCTACGTGTGGATGGTGGCGCGACTGCCAATAATTTTCTCATGCAGTTTCAGGCAGATATTTTGGGCGTGCCAGTAGAACGCCCAGTGGTCACAGAGACCACCGCGCTCGGTGCGGCATATTTAGCAGGTTTGGCGGTGGGCTATTGGCGCTCACTGGATGAAATCGCGGGGCAATGGCAACGGGAACGCCTGTTTGAGCCGACCATGAATGATGATTACCGCGAATCGTTATATGATGGCTGGCGCAAAGCGGTGGTGCGGGCGCGGTCTTGAGCAGAATAAAATAATCATGGGGCGCAAGCGAACTCGCGCCCTTCACATCATTCCAATGGTAATAGGTGAAAATTTTTCACCCCAATTTTGACTGCATCGCCAGGACGCAATCCCAATTGACGGCTGATTTCAGGGCTGATGAGGGCTTGTATTAATTCGCCCGATGGGTCTAATTTAATCGCAATGCGTTCTAATGCCCCCGCAAACGCGATACTTTCGATAATTCCCTCACCAAAAACATTGCCGTCTAGTGGGTGTGACGCAGAGGCAATGACGACTTCTTCTGGGCGGAACATCATCTGAACAGGTTTGCCCGCCAAAAATTCGGTATTGGGCGGGGCGGGTAGGCGTTTTTCGCCGATATAAATGGTGCTTCCGTTGCGGTGGGCATTGAATAAATTGGCATTCCCCAAAAATGTCGCAGTGAAGCGGTGGGCGGGATGCCGATAGAGTTGGTCTGGTGTGCCAATTTCTAGCAAACGTCCTTTGTCTATGATGCCAATTTTATCGGCTAGTTCAAAGGCTTCTTCTTGGTCATGGGTGACGAGGATGGCGGTCACATTGAGGCGTTGTTGAATCTCGCGCAAATTTTGGCGTAATTGCCCGCGAATTTTCACATCCAACGCGCCAAATGGTTCATCGAGGAGCAAGACATCGGGTTTTTGAGCGAGGGCGCGTGCGACTGCCACTCGTTGTTGTTGCCCACCAGAGAGTTGCGCGGGTAACCGATTGCCATATTCCTGCATTTCGATGAGCGTCAGCAATTCCTCAACACGTTCTTTGCGTTGGGCGCGAGGAACTTTTTGGATTTCTAGCCCAAAGCCGATATTTTGCGCGACAGTCATATGCTGAAAGAGCGAATAGTTTTGGAATACAAAGCCAGTATGCCGTTTTTGTGGAGGTAGGTGGGTGACATCGCGCCCATTGAGCGAAATTTGTCCGCCGTCCAATGGTGCAAGCCCGGCAATCATGCGTAAGATGGTGCTTTTCCCGCTACCACTCGGTCCGAGGAGGACGAATAATTCACCCTGTTCAATTTCGAGTGATACATCATCTACAACCGCTGTAGCACCGTACTTTTTGGTGATATTATGCAAATAAATAGACATCGTGGTTATCCTCCGCGCTTATGGATACGTAAATTGTTCATGATGATTAAAATCACAACCGAAATAATGCCAAGCAATAGCGCCATGCTATATGCCCCTGCATAGTTGCGGTCATTGAGGGAACGGTAGATATAAATGGTCGCACTCTCCGTAGAGCCTTGTGTGCCACCGCCGATTACCGCCACCGCACCAAATTCACCCAATGAACGGGCAAGTGTGAGGACAATGCCGTAGGTGAGCGCATGGCGGATGGCAGGAAATACCACGCGCCAAAATGTCCCCCATGGGGTCGCGCCCAATGTGAATGCCGCTTCTTCTTGTTCTTTGCCCATGCCACTTAATACAGGCTGAATTTCTCTGATGACGAATGGCAACGAGACGAATACCGTGAGGACGAGCATCCCTTCCCACGAAAACGCCAGTTTGATGGGGAAATCTTTCAGCCAGCCTAACCGCCCAAATAGCACTATCATCACATAACCGACAATCACGGGGGAAATCACCAACGGCAAATCTACCAGCGCATTGAGGAATCCTTTTCCCCAAAAAGTGTGCCTCACTAGCACCCACGCCACCATCACACCGAGTATGGCGTTAAAGGTACTGGCTAAAACGGCTAACCGTATAGATAGCCATAATGTGCCGAGTGCTTCACCATCGGTAATCGCGTTCCAGAAGGGTTCAAATCCGTTTTGGAAGGTATTGCTTACCAGCGCCAAGACGGGTGCAAGCAATAATACCCCCGCATAAATAAGGACGATTGCCAACAATAAAATGCCACCGAAAGATAAATTACGTTCTTTCACGATTGACCCTCCGATTGCGTTTATACCAAAAATTCACGCCCAATGTGGTGAAAAGCGCGATGGATAATATCACCAATGATACCCCACTGGCAGATGCCATTTTATCGCCTTCTACTTGGGCATAGACATACACCGCCGCGGTTTGTGTTCGCATGGGGATATTGCCAGAGATGATGACGATAGACCCAAATTCGCCCAATGCCCGCGCAAAACTGAGCAATCCGCCTGTTATCATGGCGGGGAGCAGGGCGGGCAAAATCACACGCCGAAAGGTGGTGAATTGCGATGCCCCCAGTGTATGGGATGCTTCTTGTTGGGCAATATCTAATTTTGCCATGACGGGTTGCACGGAGCGAATCACAAATGGATATCCCAAAAAGAGCAATGCCAAAATAATCCCTGTTTGAGAATAAATTACTTTTATCCCTAGTTCATCATCCAAAAAACTACCCAAAGGAGTTTGTGGACCATAGAGCAGGGTGAGCATGACCCCTGTCACCAATGTCGGGATGGCAAAGGGCAGGTCTATCAATGAATTGAGAATCCCCTTGCCCCAAAAGCGATAACGCACCAGCACATAAGCCGTGGTCGTCCCCATCACAATATTGATGATTGCCATGATGCCCGCTGTCCAGACACTAAGCCAGATGGCGTTCCATGCGACTGGACGGGAAATACTCACCCAAAAAATATCCCAGCCATCGCGGAGTCCTTGTACACTGATGACCAATATGGGCATGAGTATCATCACGCTTAAATAGATTATCACAGACAGACGCAATCCCCAGAACATCATCTGGGGATTGCGCTCCTGTGACGCGCCATTATCGAGGTGCGCCACTGCTTGAGCCATGCGTTTTTTATCCTTTTACTTCTTCAATCATTCTGGTAAAGATACCTTCTTCGCCAAAAAATGTCGGTACAACTTCTACCCAGCCACCAAATGTGTCTATGACGAATAAATCTTCAATGGGTGGAAAACGTTCTTCGTCCAATTCAACCGTTGGGACGAGTGTCAATATATCGGGTTCGCCTTCAACTTCGGAGGGTGTGAGGACACGTTCATAAGCGGGACGGAAGCCATTTCTTGCAAATATGGCTTGTGCCTGTGGTGTATAGGTAAATGCCACAAACGCATCTGCAACTTCTAGGACACCGTGTTTTTCGGCATAGACATCTACAACCGCAATCGGATTTTCGATGAGGATGGTTGATGTTGGGTAGATGACTTCATATTGGTCTCCATTGCCAGCGTTCACACCTGCATAATACTCGTTTTCGTAGGTGATAGCGACATCACCAATGCCACGCTCAAATGTCAAAAAGCTCTCGCGTCCATCGGCATCTAACACCAACACATCAGTATACAATGCTGTGATAAATTGTAATGCGCCTTCGGCATCTGCGGAATAGCCATCTACAAAACCGCGATACGCCGCGCCATACGCCGCCATCACATTCCACTGCGCCGCGCCACTGGTTGCAGGGTTGGGGGTGATGACATCTAAGCCACGTCCCACCACATCTGCCCAATCGGTTACGCCTTCTGGGTTGCTCGCACGTACCAACAACACTGCGACCGATGCAGAGACAGTACCGTTATTGGCATTATCTTGCCAATCTCTGGTAATCAGCCCTGCTGTTGCAATGCGAGTCACATGGTCTTCTAGGGATAATGCCACAATATCGGCTTCAAATCCGCCGATGACGGCACGCGATTGTGCGCCAGAAGCGAGATACGATTCTTCAAAGATGACTGTTTGACCTGTTTCTTCCAGCCAATAGGCTTGGAAGAGGGGGATAATTTCGCCGTAGGCTTCTCTTGGTACAGCAAAGCCAGCGAGGGTGAGTGTGACGGTGTTTTCTTGTGCTTGTGCCACACTGCTGACAGCGAGTAGTAAAATACTGAAGACAATAAACCATTTACGCATTGGGTAAAACTCCTTGTGCTTTAAGAATAAAACAATTCCTATAGGATTAGTCGGGATTCTATACTATTCCCCAAAATTATGTCAAGGGTAGATTTGTGAAAATAGGTGCAACGTCTTACACCTATTTTCATGATAATCGTTTTTTGCGGGTTGGCTATATGTCATTTATCACATGGGTTAGGGGGCGAATTGTAGGATGAGGGTGGAGCGTGCGGATAATGCCGATAAGGGTTTATAGTCGGCAAACCCACCTAATTCGTTGAATGTGGGCGCGATTGCCGATGAATCGCCATATAGCACCGTTATTTGTGAATTTGGATTGAGGACGCTCTCGGCTATGGTGAGGGCATAATTATCGGTATCCCGCGGACGCATGTTGATAATCACCAAAATTTGCTCATTTTCTGTGTGGCGGATGAAGGCAACCACGCCGTTTGAGCCTGTTTCTTCGATGAGGGTTATTTCCCCAGTACGCAAAGCCTCATGGTTATTTCGCAGATGTACCAACGACCGATAATGATTGAACAGGGATGATAAATCCAGCCGTTGGGCGGCGACATTCACCCCTTGTAGCACCTCACCATTGACTGCCCGCCAAGGTGTGCCGTTGGTGAACCCACCGTTGGGGGTAGATTCCCATTGCATGGGTGTGCGAATATCGGGGTCTGGTTTTGCGCCAGTCATGCCGATTTCTTCGCCATAATACACAAACGGTACCCCTGGAAAAGTGAGCAACACAGAGGCGGCGACTTTGGCGGCATCTATATTATTTTGAACTTCGTTCATCACCCGAATTTGGTCGTGGTTGGTGATGAAGGTGGCATATTGCCCATAGGGGTAATTATCGAGCATGACATTGAGTGCCTCTAATGTGCCACTCCGCACACCCAAACTCGCCCCACGTACCAAACTACGGGCGAGGTCAAACTCGAATGCGACATCTACGGCATCTGGAATATATTGTGAGACGACATAGGCGCTATCCCACACTTCTGCCAAGATTAGCACATCGGGATTTACAGTACGTAGATAGTCACGGTAGGCGGTGAGCCAGTCACGGGTGGAGCGGGTGTTATCTTGGGCGCGTCCTTCGGCAATAAGGAACTTTGCCGCATCCAACCGAAAGCCATCTACGCCAATATCTTCTAACCAGAACCGCCCAATTTCATACATTTCTGCCGTGACTTCTGGGTTGTCGTAATTCAAATCGGGCATACCGCCCTCGAACAAGCCATAATAAAAACGGTCATCGCCACGATGCCACACGGTTTGACCATCGGGTCCCTGATACCCTGGGTTGGTATCTTCCCATACATACCAGCTATCATATTTGGGGTCACGATTTTTGGATGCCTGAAACCAGGGATGGTCATCGGCGCTGTGGTTGATGACCATATCAATAATCACGGCTATTCCGCGTTTATGTGCCTCTTCCATGAATTGCTTAAAATCGTCTAATGTGCCGTAGTCTGGATTAATATCATAATAATCGGTCACATCGTAGCCATGATAGGTGGGGGAGGGCATGATGGGCATCAGCCAAATCCCTGTGACCCCTAAGTCGTTTCTGGTGTTGGGGTCGCCGTCATTGAGATAATCCAGACGGCTAATTAGCCCCTGAAAATCGCCAATGCCATCGCCATCGCTATCCTGAAAGCTACGGACAAATATCTCATAAAACACACGGTCATTCCACCAACGCATATTGGGGTCTGTGGGGGTGTCTTGGGCGATGGTGATAAATGTGCTGGCGAATAAGCTACAAATCAGCAATAAAAATAGTTTTTTCCTCATAACAATATATTCCTCAACTGATACTATGCCGTCCATTATGGTGATAGAAACCATTCTAAACGCAAACCCGCCTAGCGAATAGCACTAAGCGGATAATTTTGTGACTATTGACGAATTGTGCAAAGACTCGCACCGTCATCATTCCAGATGTAAAATAGGGGTGTTTACAAAAAACAGAAAGGCATATTCCATGACGTTTCCGAGTTATTATGACCCTGCCCGCATTGGACAATTGTATAATCCTAATGTGGCACTTGCCGCCGATTTGGGACTGAAAGCTGGCTTAAAACCAGCCTATACCGATAGCTATCGTGTTTTTTTATTGTTGGTGGATGTGCAAGCCGATTTTGTGCATCCAGACGGGGCATTAGCCGTCCCTGATGCCGTTGAAGATACCCGCCGTACCGTTGAATGGATTTATAAACATACAGCCGAAATTACTCAAATTGGGGCAACACTTGATAGTCACCTGCCCATCCAAATTTTTTCCCCGACATGGTGGGCAAATGACCATGCCGAACATCCCGCACCCTATACTGAAATCACCAGCGCCGATGTGCGTGGTGGGGTGTGGAAGCCGTTATATGATGTGGCGTGGTCAATTGATTATGTCGAAGTTTTAGAAGAACAGGCTAAAAAACGCCTAATGATATGGCCCTATCATACGCTCATCGGCACACCCGGTCACGCCATTGTGCCTGCGCTCTTAGAGGCGATTGCCTACCATACAGCGGCACGCCAATCGCAACCGCACATGTATACCAAAGGCATGATTCCCAAAACCGAAAATTATTCGGTGATAGAGCCAGAGGTCAAAGTGCCAGACCATCCCAACGGGCGCGTGAATACGGCTTTGATGGATGAAATTGCGTCTTATGACCTGATTTATATCGCAGGGCAGGCAAAAAGCCATTGCGTACTCGAAACAGTCACCTCTATGATGCGCTACTATCCGCCAGAAATTGTCAAAAAAATGCGGATTTTAGAAGATGCCATGTCATCGGTGGCACATCCTGTCATTGATTTTGAAGCCATGTCGCAACAGGCATTTGGTGTATTTATGCAGTATGGTCTGACCATGACGAATACGGGCGAGCCGATAGGGTAGAGAATTGTGGTTGCCAATGCGGTATGAGGTGGTTATAATGTGCGTTACGATAATAGTTTAACCCACTGTGGGGATATTTGAATGGTAAAAATCTTTATTTCGTATCGCCGTGCTGATAGTAAAAAAGATGCAGGTCGCATTTATGACCGCCTTGTAGAGGCATTTGGCAGAAATAACATCTTTAAGGATGTGGATAATATCGAAATTGGGGACGATTTTCGTGGTGTTTTGCGAGAAGCAGTTGCTCAGTGTGATATTTTGCTGGCTATCATCGGGAAGCATTGGCTTAATATTGCTGATGAAAAAACAGGCAAGCGCCGACTCGATAATCCAGATGATTTTGTCCGCATCGAAATTGAAAGTGCCTTGCAACGCGATAAATGCCTTGTTATTCCGTTATTGGTGGATGGGGCATCTATGCCGAGTGCCGATGAATTGCCCCTCAATTTGCGCGAGTTGGCATTTAAAAATGCCATTATAGTGCGCGATGACCCCGATTTTCATAAAGACGTAGATAAACTGATTGATTCGATTCAACAACGCTATCAGACACCTCCGCCACCACCACAAAAAGATGTCTATACACTCATTGGCGAATTTTATAGGGTGTTTGGAACGCAAAATTGGGATGAAGCCCGTATATTATTGGCAGAGATTCGTGCAACGGGCAAAATTCCCCGCACATTTAATGCCGATACGTCTGAAAGCGATATTTGGGATGCGATTCAGATTCATGACCGAGATAAAGACTATAGTGTTTTGCAACACATGGTCGGCAAAGTTGCCCCAATTCGCATTTGGGAAGGCTTACTGATATTTTGGGAAGCCTATCCCAATTATGACCCCGATAATTTAGCCCGTTTTAAGCCCGCACCACCCAAACCCATCCGCAAAACCGCGCTTGACCTGTTACCCAAATCGTTTGCGTGGATGCCTATCTCGGCGGGCAAAGTGACGCTCATTCCTAATGATAACGATAAAAAAGAGAGTTATCTCAAATAAGATACCATCTATACCATTCCCGCCTTTGACATGGCGAAATACCCCGCTACCAATGCCCAATTCAAATTATTTATGGATGCAGGTGGTTATGCCGAAAAACATTGGTGGACAGAGGACGGCTGGCAAGCCAAATTAGATGGCTGGGTATATGACAAGGGTTGGAAAAAAACAGGCAAGGCATGGACTCAACCGCGTTTTTGGGATGATAGCCCGTGGAATGGCGCAGAACAACCAATTGTGGGTGTATCATGGTATGAAGCAGTCGCTTTTTGCATTTGGTTGAGCGAGACCACAGGCGAAAATATTATGCTCCCCACCGAACAGGGATGGCAACGGGTGGCACAAGGCGATAAAGGGCTGATTTATCCGTGGGGGAATGACTGGAATGGAAATTTATGCAATAATAGTGTGAG
>DAOTUO010000196.1:0-60447 GCA_034436595.1 Anaerolineae bacterium
TACAAAATATTGCTCGGTGCGATACGCCACAATGCTGGCAGTAATATTGGGCGTAGGCGTATTTGTCCATAAGGTGGCGGTGGCAGTTTGGTCTATGATATTTTGTGTACCAATCGCATAATCGGTGGCGCGTTGGCTGAGTGTCGCCATCGCGTTGAGTGTCGCTTGTTGGAGTGTCGCTTCTGCGTCTAATGTACCGACAATTTCGGCAATCTCTAGGGTTGGCATTTCTGGCGGTGTGATAGACGGCGTATGAGTAATTATGGGCGTGTCTGATGGCTCGGTTGTGGGTGTTGTTGATGGCGCAGTGGTCGCCGTTTCCGATGGCGTGGGCGATAATAATTCCTCTGTCACCAGCGCCACTGCGAGGGTATGGGTCGCTTCTGGCGTAGATAGACCCTCTGTACCACCACCAGAGCCGATGATAGCGATAATCACGGCAATGAAGGCGATAATCGCCAAAACGCCACCACCCACAACAAATATCCCGCGCCGATTGGGTCTTGGTATGGGAACAATGGGAATACCGCCCCCAGTCGTATCATCCACAGCATCACCCAAACGGGCTTTCATTTGAGATTCAAGAACCTCATTGCCCTTCTGTTTGGCAATTTTACGAATCGCTTTAATCTCTGTGAGTTGTTCTGGTTCATAGGGACGTGGTGGTACTGGATTAGGGAGCTTATACTTGGTGGTATCTGCGAGTTTGGCTTCTGTAATCGCCAATAGGGTCGCTTGCACCTCCTCACGCGCCTCTGTGAGATTCGGCTTAATTTTTGTGAATTGGATACGACGCTTCTTGAGATTTTCGGGATATTGATTTTCGCAAGCTCGAATCATCAATGGCAGAATTGGCTTATTTAATGCGAGGGCATAATCCACCTCTGCCAGACAATACGGGGATGTTACAGAATCGGGTGATGCAATAAAAATCAGCATGTCACACTCAAAAATCTTGGTGCAAATTACATCCCACCAATCAAACGCGCCACGAATATCTAAATAATCCACAAATACATCGTGACGGGCTTTTGTACGAAGCGACTCTGCAAATGTTTGCGCCCATATATCTTTATGCGAATAGCTGATGAATAATTTTGCCATATATGCCCCACTCAGTGGTTTGATTAGCCTATGAGAACTATTATAACAAGGTAGGTATCACATTGCAATTACCCTTCAAACGTGGGTTTTCAACATGCCTAGACCATGCTATGATTACATCACTAAATTTTGATACAGAAAAAATGTAGCCAAAGGGCTATTTTCGAGGAGTTTATAAACACATGGGTATCGCATTTCAAATCGCTTCGATTATTTTAGGAATCATCCTCATCATCCTCATTTTGCTCCAAGTCAAAGGTGGCGGATTGGGGAGTTTGATGGGCGATTCTGGTGGTGGCATTGCCCGCACCCGTCGCGGACTCGAAAAGACATTGTTCAACATCACTATGGGCATCGCATTTGCCTTTTTGGTGATTTGTATTTTGTCGGTCATCACCAACGCCACCGCCGTATAATTCACATAACACGTCAATGGGGATGGCATATTGATCTGCTGTCCCCCGTGTTTACTCCCCCACAGTCAAAGGCAAACCCACATGAGAGCATATCGTTGGCAACTCCTCGCGCTGATTGTTGCGCTATTTTTATTTATCGCTAGTTTTGTGATGACCCGCCCCACCACCACTACCACCGCACCACCAGCTACCCCCATGCCGACTCAATCGGTACAAAATTTGCCCACACCCACCCCAACCGATGCACCCACACAGCCTATTGTTGAAAATAATATCCCCCCACAGGTTGTTGAAGGCATCACCACCTATCGGGAAGGGGTGATAGGGCGTGTGAATCGGCTCAATCCGCTATATGCCAGCCTCAACCCTGTAGACAGCGATATGACCTCACTCATCTTTGAGGGCATGACCAAAATCAACCACTATGGCGAAGTCGTTGCGAGTTTGGCGACCGAGTGGGTGGTCGCATTCGATGGGCTAGAATACATGGTGTCGTTACGCAATGATGTGTTGTGGCACGATGGCATCCCATTCACCGCCAGCGATGTGGTGTATACCGTGTCTTTGCTCCAATCACCATATTTTGGCGGTGCAGAGGAGCTCGGCACATTTTGGCGCACGGTTGAGGTAGAAAAAATCAATGACCACCTCATCAGATTCCGCCTTGCACAACCCCTCGCCACCTTCCCAGAAGCCATGCGAATCGGCATTTTGCCAGAACATGCCCTGCGTGGCACAAATGCCGCTCAGCTCGCCACCCATCCCTTTAACTTAGCACCCATCGGCACAGGGGCATATCAGCTAGAGGCAATTCGTGCCGATGGCACTATGATTCGTACTGTGGATTTGCGTGTCGCGCCAAATTATCGCCTGCGTCCAGAAGGCACAGCGGGTTATGCGTTAGAACGCATTAGTTTCCGTATATATGACACTTATACCGATGTGATAGCAGGCATAGAGGCGGGTGATATAGACGCATACGCGACTCGCAACGCCGATGAACGGGTTAATTTACTCAACCTGAGCGCCATCAGCACACCCTATACCACCTATGAAGCCATTTTAGGCGTATTGTTGTTCAATTGGGGGCGCGATAGTGTGGATTATTTCCGCGATGAGCGAGTACGTCAGGCGCTCGCCTTTGGATTAAATCGCACAAGTATTATCGAAAAAACACTGTTCAACATAGCGATTCGTGCCGATAGTCCGCTTTCACCTATTTCATGGGCGTATGCCTATGGTGATGAAATTAATGCCCAATGGCAAACAAATTTTAATTTGGCACGGGCAGAATTAGAAATTGTCGCGCAACGCCTCCAACGGGGTAGTGAGCCAATATTGACCTTTAATATCCTCACCATCAACCGTCCAGAACTGGTTAATTTAGCCAACGAAATATCTGCCCAATGGAGCGCGCTCAATGTCATCGCCACAGTCGAAGCGGTGGATATGGAGACATTCAATACACGGCTCGATGCAGGCGATTTTGATACGGTGATTGTAGAATTATCTAAGGATGGCGACGCAGACCCAGATGTCTATGCGTTTTGGCATGAAGGACAATATCCCGATGGTCAAAATTATGGCGGGGTCAATGACCGCACCATCAGCGAGGCGCTAGAACGCGCCCGTCAAGATGTGAATGGCACCAATCGCACCGTGTTTTATCATAGCTTCCAACGCGAATTTATCAGCAAGGCAGTCGCTATTCCTCTCTATCACCCGCTATTCACTTATGCCGTTAGTCCACAGGTGATAGGGGTGCAATTGGGCTTTGTAGGCGCGTCATCAGACCGCTTTATGACCATTCAAGACTGGCGCATCGTCAACTAAATGTGCGCCGTTCTTGTTCGATAATATGACGGAGCAGGGCTTTACGTTCTGCTCCGCCGAGTGTCTCCAATTTGCGGATATTAAGCGGGTCTATCACCTCGCGTAATAACCCAATTTCATCAGCAGATGGTGCGGGTATGGGGTGAATATCGGGCGCAATCTGCAACGGAAAACCCGTCTTTGCCACAATACGGTCTATACTCACCCGTGGATGATGCCGTATCAGGCGCATTTGCCCCTCATACCAATCAAATTCACCCAAATCGCTCACCAAATATCGCGCCCCTGCCCCACGTTGCCGTTTATCACTATGACCTAACCCGCTGATATAATCCACCTGTTTCACAAAAGTCACCCGCGAATGACGTGGCACATATAAATACACATGGTCTGAATAGGTGGTGACATCGGGAATCCCACCCGCACCAGGGAGCCGTAGGGTGGGGTGGGAATAATCACTACCAAAAGCGATATTATTAAAATTACCCGCACTATCTATTTGTGCAGGGCGAAAAAATTCTTTTGGGGCATACGTTGGCAATAAATCGGCTGTTGCCACCGCAAACCCCACATTCATCAACGATTCTTTTAGCCAGAAGTCTTCATTATAGGTGATGCTCAATGGACTCCATGCTTGGCAGATGCCCTGCGCCACCGCAGAGGCAAACTGCACATTGGGCGCGTGCGTGAGTTTGGCGAGGATAAAGCCCGCCATCACCAAAGGCGTATTGATACCTTGCGCCAAGACTTCACCATCGGTCACTTGGCGCGAAATACACATGCACATCCATTCATCGGGTGTAAAATTGGTCACGGGTTTTCTCTCAATCGGCAAATTTCAGTTGCGACTTTAGGGTGATATTATGTTACAATGATACTTAGTTTGCCATTTTATGTGAAGATTAGGAGATAGCGATGTCTGTCGTGAATGTACTAAAGCAAGCAGACATTTTTGATGAATTGACAAATACGCAATTAGAACTCATTGCCTCTATTTGTACAGACCGTCATTATCAAGCCAATGATATTATTTTTGAAGAAAATACACCTGGTGATGAACTTTATGTCATTGCCAGTGGCGAGGTGGGGATTGAAGTAGACCCTGCGCTGGTGGGCAAAGAACCCAGTTCTGGCTCACACATCATTGCTGTTTTGCGTCGTGGGCAATCGTTTGGAGAAGTCTCTCTGGTAGACCAAGGATTGCGGTCTGCGGGTGCACGCTGTACCCAACAAGACACGCATTTGGTCGTCATCCCACGAGACAAACTCATGCTCCTGTGCGATACCTATCCACAATTGGGCTATCGCCTCATGCGAAATTTGGCGGCAGACCTCGCTATGAAAATCCGTCATACCGATTTACAAGTGCGGGAACAACTCACTTGGGCGCATAAAAAATGATGACAATGGGCAAAAATGCCCATTTTTGTCCTATTATATGCCAATCGTAAACAAATTTTAATCATTTTTCTAACCAGAAACATATTCCCAACATTTCAAATATCAAAAAAGTAAATTACAATGATACTAAGGCTTTTTAGTTCATATCAAGGAGCATACAATTCTATGAAAAAGCTGTCTTTCGTTTTTTTCCTGCTTGGCTTATTAGTAATGTCCATCGTGCCTGCTATGGCACAAGGGACAGCACAACTGCGCGTAGCACACTTTTTGCTCGGCGGTGGTGATGTTGATGTATATATCAATGGCGAATTATCTGCTGCCACGCGTGTTGGCTATGGTGATGTAACCGATTGGTATAGCATCGCCCCCGGCACCTATAGCGTTGCTATTGCCCCTGCCCGCACATCTATTGATGATGCCGTGCTGGGACCCGCAGATTTCACCTTTGGCGATGGTAGCTGGACAACCCTTGCCGCCACCGGCTTGGTAGAAAGTGGCGTGTTGGATTTGTTCGCATTGCCAGAAGATTATAGCCCACTCACCTTCAATGAAACCCGCCTCAGCGTGTTCCATGCCATATCCAACGGTTTCCCTGTAGATGTAACCTACAATGACGAATTATTATTTGGGTTGTTGGCATATCCTCTCACATTGGGCGAAAACGATGGTTTCGATACCCGCACCCTCACTGTTGGTAGCTATGAAATTGATGTACTCGATAATATCAGCAAAACCAGCATTTTAGATTTGGGTCAGGTGAGTCTCAATGACCGAAATAATTATTTTGTTGCCGTCTTTGGGACTGCCGTAAACCCCACTGTGCGCGTGATCTCGACCAACATGGTGGATGTCGCATTCGTTGCTGTGGGTGATATTCGTGAACGTGCCAATGCCGATGCCACCGATGGTTATGTGCGCTTTGCACATTTCTCCTCTGGCACAGGGCTTGTTGATATCTATGTAAATGGCGATGTTGCCGCCTCTGGCGTTGACTTTTCTGGTATCAGCGAATTTGAAATGTATGCTGTGGGCGATTATACCATCAGCATCGCACCTGCTGGCACATCGCTTGATAGCGCCGTTTTAGAGTATGACTTGCGCTTGTTTGGGGCGGAATATATCACCCTCGCAGTCATCGGTGTAATTGAAAATCGCACTTTGGCAATAGCCCCTGTGTTTGAAGACTATAGCCCAGTGGATATTGGTCAAACACGCATCACCTTCTTCAATGCCGTTGCCGGTCTTCAAAAAGTGACATTGGCACGCAATGACGGTCTGTTAGTCGTGCAAGACCTTGCATCCCCACAAGAGGGTAGTGATGGTTATTCGATTAGTGACTTGGTCAATGGGCGGTATAGCTTCAAAGTGGTAGACTTTACCACCCCTGCAACATTGGCAGAAATTCCAGAATTTGCCTATAACACCAGTGTCAATTATTTCTTGGCATATATCCCTGGTGAAACTGGTTGGGTATTGGCAGAAGCCCCCATCCCCGCCGAATAATCTGGTATCACCTATCATAAAAAACGGGCGCACGCGTGCGCCCGTTTTTTATTTTCTTATTCACTCACTAACCGCACAAATTTGCGCTTGCCCACCTGCAACACCACAGGTAATAGCGCAGGGCTAATGATGACTTGGGTATCTTTGACTACCTCGCCATTCATACGAATTCCCCCCTGCTCGATCAGGCGCTTGGCTTCTTTGCCACTCTCTACCATGTCGAGTCGGCGCAATAAATCCACCAGTTTTTCCTCTGATACCAACGCACTTTCGGGAATATCATCTGGCACAGCGCCTTTATCGTGACTACGATACAAGTCATCCCAGCGTTTTTGTGCTGTAACCGATTCTTCTGGGCTATGGAAAATACTCACTATCTCGCGTGCCAATGCCATTTTGACCTCATTGGGGTGCAATTTGCCACTTGCAAGCCCTGTCTCTAGGTCTTTGAGTTGGTCGGCAGACCATCCTAAAATCAATTTATGAAAAATCGGCATGGCACGGTCTGGCACACTCATCACCTTGCCATACATATCCCATCCTTCACCCATGAGGGGGATATGATTACCAAGACTCTTGCTCATTTTAATATCGCCATCGGTACCGGGCAGGCTTTCACCCATGATAATCGCAATCTGGGGTTTTTGTCCCAGACCTTGTTGCAGTTTGCGCCCCGCCACCAAAATATTAAACAATTGGTCTTGACCACCGACTTGTACATCGGCTTCTTGTGCCACCGCATCATAGGCTTGCATAAGGGCATAGAAAAATTCATGCAGATAAATTGCCTGACCAGAATCTATCCGCTTAGAAAAATTTTCTCTGACCAAAAATTGTTGTACCGTAAAATTGCTGGCGAGGCGGATAATATCGGCAAAATCGAGAGAGGACAGCCATTCATCGTTACGACGCACACGGGTGAGCGCGGGGTCTAAAATTTTGAAGGCTTGCTCGGCATAAGTACGGGCATTATCTTCCACCGCTTGGGCAGTGAGCTGGTCGCGGGGTTTGTCTTTATCGGAGGGGTCTCCGATGAGGCTTGTGAACGTGCCTATCAGAAAAGTGACATCATGCCCAAATTCCTGAAATTGGCGCAATTTACGCATGGTGATAGTATGCCCCAAATGTAAATCTGCGGTGCGTGGGTCATAGCCACAATATACCCGTAGGGGTCTGCCCTCGCGCTGAGCTTCTATCAAGCGGTCACGCAATTCGCGCTTCATGCTTTCGCGGGTTTCTGGGTCGCCATATTCTACCCCGTTCATCAAGACCTCGACTTGTTCGTCAATGGTTGCCATCGTCATTTATCCTATCGTGAAAGTTGGTAAACTTGCCTAATCATAGCCAAAAATCGCACAAACTCAACCCGTTTGCGGACGAATTGGGATAATCCACAAATTAACCTGAATATCATTGGCATTTTGGATAACGATGATGTCATATAAAACCCCCGCCTCAAAGTTGACATCCAATTGCTTAAAAGCAACCAACCCACGCACAATGTCTATCACATACAAATCATTAAGGCGAGCAGGCGCAAATGTCTCTGGCGATAATTCACCACCTTGAATATCAAAAATGAGTGGTTGGGCGCTGGCAATCATTTCTTCTCTAAATTGCACAACGGGTAGTGGCGTAAAATCTAACGGTATGATTGCCTCCACAGACGCATCACCAATGGATAAATTAAACCGCACATCGGGGTTAACCGTTAAATTAGTCATCCGCACAAAAGCATTTGTGTTGGTCTCTGGAAAAGTGGATTCACGGCGAATCGCCACTTGTGCAACTGTCGCATTATCACCATACACATAAATTGTATGCACAAGGTCACGCTGAAACGAATAAATCTGGCTGGACAAATCGGTCTCACCACTCGGTTGGCGTATACCAATAAGGCTGGTATTGCTCATCACAGAGGCAATCACGGGGGCAGATAATTGAGCATGTGGCAGTGCGCTGGCGACTGGTGCGCCATCTATCAAAATATCCACGGGTAAACGGTCTGTGAGCATATTGATAACCTGCACCCGCACAGGCAAAAGCGGGGCTTGGGTGGGTTCTGCTTCATAATCTATCGCTAGGCGCTCATCAATGGTCAAGCGCTCACTGATAATCAGTGGTGCGGTGCTTTCATCACGCCCTGTGATGAAATAAATATAACCCACACCTTGCTCAAACAGTAGATTGGGTGCTAATTCTACCGTTAATTTATCTGCGCCCTCGTTCACATTAAAATACAGGGTTTGCATCTCGGCATTCAACAAAACACCAGTGGTTGCCTGCCCATAGGCAATACGCCCCGCAAACGGAATCGGTTCTAGCGCAAAGCTGGGCTGAATGACCCCTTCATTGGGCAAGGCATGGACAAAAATCCAACGTGATTGATTGGGCGGCAATGGCGACAAATCATCACGTACAACACCCAAATTGAGGGTATCTTCTCCCCCCATAAATACCAATGTGAGGGTCTCATCTTGGCGGGGTGTGAGGGTGGTCGTATATAACGGCGCACTACGGCTAATATCTGCCCCGCCCGTATATACCGCCACCGCATAATCGCCTGCGGTGATTTGTTGACGCTCGCTGGGTCGTCCATAATCAGCATTGGCAAAGAATAATGTATCATTGAGGTAAACATCCACCAATGTCGCCACAGGCGAAATATTCACCAGTCTCACGGTTGTGCGTCCCAATACCTGATTATTGAAACGGGTAAAATTAACCTCAGTGGCGGGGTCACCATACGCTATCAATGCCACATTTTCGCGTTCTCTAAAAGTTAAAACATCTGTGGATAAGACTGTCTCGCCTGTTTGTATGGTCAGGGTGGTATCGCCAGCACGGATATTGGCGGGGATGGTCTGCTGTCCATAAATCACGGGCAATGCCATGTCAATCCCACTTTGGCGGATGGTCAGATTGGGAACATTATTCACCAAATTGATGAGCGAAACACGGCTTTGTCCTCCATCTAATGGCACAGTCGAAAGCATATAGGCGGTGAGTTGAGGCGATTCTGCTGTCCCATAAATAACCATAACCGTTGTCGCTTGTGGCTCAATTGTCACTTGTTGGGTCAATAATGGGGTGACATTATCGCGTGGCGATGCACCCGCAGGCATGATGCGAATGGTGTATGTCCCCGCCGATAAATCACTCGGTTGGGTATTTTCTCCATAACGCATCGCAAACGCATAGGCAGAGGCTTCGATATAAATATCCACATCCAACCAATTGGGGATGGTCTGTAAAAATGCCACAGATGCGATTTCATTGGTGCTACTGGGCAAAGAAGCAGGCTGTGCTGTGGGCGTTGGGCTTGGGGTAGCAGATGGCGTTGCGGTGAGGGTTGAGGTCGCTATTTCGATAGGAATATCGGTGGGCAAAATCACCTGAGTGGGCAATTGTGTATCAGTCGTGCCACACGCCGTCAATATTCCTATCATCAAAATGAGTATCAGACGAAACACCTTCATAAAAAATACCCTCTCGTTGCAATTTATCGTAACACCCCAAATCATATCACAAACAGGCTATAAAAACGAAAAGGCAACCGCTAGTGGTTGCCTTTGTATGACTAATTTGCTACATCCAACGCATCATGGGGTTGGGGTTGGAAAGACGGGAAGCGGAACGCTACCGAGTTCATCTTCTGGACCAAAATCATCAATGGTGGCGTTATTGGTCGTGGTGGTGGTGGTTGTTGTCGTGGTCACATCACTATTTACAGGCACATCATCGGCATCGGCACGGACACCATTATAGGTGATGACGAAAACATATTGACCAGAGACCCAACCTTCAATGCCTTCATAGGTGGTGCTAAACCACGCACCATCCGCCGTGCGCGAATTGAGAACGAGTTGTGTCCCTGCGGGAATACGTGCCAACACTTCTGCCGAAGTGGATGGTTCACGGCGCAAATTGAGATTTGACCCTGGATTCAATTCGACAGTGGTCAGATACAAATTACGGGTGTTTGGTTGAACAACCACAGGCGCAACAGGTTGCACGGGTTGGACAGGCGCAACAGGTTGAACTGGGGCGACTGGTGGGTTGGTGGTTGTGCTAACCACACCCGTGATATTGCCACGCAAGGTCGCTTCATCAGAGGCAATCAACAAATTGCGGTCACGAAGTTCTTGTGCGGGGACGATGCGGTCATTATATTCGTATTGAATATATTGAACACTCACCCACCCTGTCACTTCGCCACCTTCAAGTGGTGCATAGCGCACATAAACCCAATTGCCAGACCCACCCAATCCCACAAATTCCATGAGGATGCTATTTTGCACACCCAATAAAATTTCGCCATCATTTTGTGGGGTTCTGCGAATATTCAAATTCACATCGGGGTTCAGATTGACCACACGCACCAATACACGGTCACGTGGGGTTGGTGGTGGGGTAACAGCCGTACCGACTGCCTCGCCTGCGAGATTTTGTGGAATAGTGGGCAAATCTTTGAGCAATTGCAATTCATTACGTGGGTTACGCACTTCTAAAAATTGCCCATTTACCCACGCGGTGATTGTGCCACCATCGGGGGTTTGGTAGGTGATATTAAGCCATGTTGTGGTGCTATCCAAATCGGCGCGTGGGTCGGTGGTATCGAGTTGCGTGGCGGGGTCTACCCAATCTACCAATGTACCATTCACATTGAGTTGCAACACATTGCCATCATTGTCTTCTGGCGCACCTTCACGCCCATTAACAATTAAAACACTGCCAGATGGTGCAAGCCCCAACGACAACGCATCGGAGCGTGGGTATTGGCGCAATTGCAAATTAGCACCCGGATTCAACACGACACGTCCAGTTGGATTAGCGGGTGTCGCTACAACCACTGGTTGAACGGGCTGTAGAGGTTGTACAGGTTGAACAGGGGTTGGTTCTGGCGTGGTGACAACCACATCAGACACGGCTGGGGGTTCTGTTGGGACAACTTCTGTCGCCACAACCACTGCTTGGCTGGCACCAGGTGCGCTGGCAATCCCTTGCAAGAGGCTGGTAGAGACAAATACCACACGCGGGGGCGCAAATGTTGTGCCATTCAGCACAAACGCATTGTAATACACGCCACCATAGAAGGCACGCGCATCAAATGGCAATTCGGCGCTTTGCCCACCAATGGAGACAGACAATGTACCCGCTTGGGTAGTTGGGCTAAACGAAACTGCATCAGAGACTTCACCAAATGCAAGTGCATCTGCCAATGATAACCCATCATCCAAAGTCACCGATACCGCGCTATCGCCAGAAATGGTATTAACCACACTGACAACAACGATATTCGGTGCGAGTTGCGACAAATCGTCTACCAAGACATTCACATCTAAGTCACTAGCAGACCCTTGTGCGACAACCGTTAATGCACCGCCATTGGTTAGGGCAACATCACCAGAAAATAGGCTTGTGCCATCTTCTGTGAGGCGAATTTCGACCGCATAATCACCCGCAGGCAAAGCGAGATGTTGGGTCACATCACCAAATGCCAATGCAGGAACGATTTTGGTGTCGTTAGCAAAAATATCCACCGCAGGCGCATCCGAAACGGTATGAGCAAAGCGGACAAATCCGCCATCACCCTCACCAGATGTTGGTGCAGAAATGAGCAATGCTTCTGGTAAGGCAGGTGTGCCATAGAGTAATAAGACTTGGGTAGTGTTGCTCACGAGGCTAAAAGGTGTCTCTGCAACAACAGCCGTGCCATCTTCAAGATTCACCGCAATATCATACACTTCTGCTGGCACATCAAAACGCCCAGAAGTTGAGCCATAGCCCAATGCAGAGACAACCGTCTGTCCTTCTGCAACGATATTGACCACAGGGGCATTGGCAATAGCATGAATCACCTGAAAGCGAGTCACACCCACCGCAGTGGCAGAAAAGTCGTCTTCATAGGCGACAAATTGCAGAGGGTCAATGCTCGATGCGACCAATGTGCTTGGCACATCAGCAACGGCACTCACAGATTGTTCCCACAAGACAGTGGTCAATCCCGCAGGGCGTACCGACAAGGCATGATTTCCCGCAGGCACAGCCAAATAGCTCGAAGCCACACCATAGCGTAAACCACTCACAGACAAATTACCATCTACATAAATATCAATGGCGCTCACACCGGGAATAGCATGAACAAAGCGGAAAGAACCGTTGGCTTCTTGTGCCAAACTCACCGACAGTTGAACTGTCATGAGTGCCACAACAAGGGCTAAAAAGCGAATCATTTTTTTCATAAGGGGGTATCTCCTTGTATACTATCAATGGAGGACTCATCGGGCATGAGGGGGTCATGCCCGATAAGCACAGGAATCAGGTGCCTTCTTCCCATTGGTTCAAATAGTGAACTTGTTCATCGGTGAGGACATCAATATTGATGCCCATAGCTTCAAGTTTGAGGCGGGCAATTTCTTTGTCCACATCTTCGGGGATGGTATACACATTGGGGGTCATGCTGGCGGCGTTGAGGAGCATAAATTCTGCGCCAAGTGCTTGGTTAGCAAAACTCATATCCATCACGCTGGCGGGATGCCCTTCTGCCGATGCGAGGTTAATCAGACGACCTTCGCCCAAAATATAGACGAGTTTGTTGCCGACTTGATATTCCTCAACAAATGGGCGTACCAAACGAGGGTCGCCCTTGCTAATTTGGCGCAAGCCTTTGAGGTTAATTTCGACATTAAAGTGACCAGAGTTACACACAATTGCGCCGTCTTTCATGACTTCAAAGTGTTGAACATCAATCACATGAATATCGCCAGTGGCAGTGATGAAAATATCACCAATGCGGGCGGCTTCTGCCATCGGCATCACACGGAAACCATCCATGACGGCTTCGAGTGCGGGTAATGGGTCAATTTCGGTGACGATAACATTCGCACCCATACCACGCGCACGGCTGGCAATACCACGACTGCACCAACCATACCCCGCCACAACCACATTACGACCAGCCAACAACACATTGGTGGCGCGGATAATGCCATCAATCGTGCTTTGACCTGTGCCATAACGATTATCGAACAAGTGTTTGGTATTGCTGTCATTCACAGCAAGCACAGGGAATTTCAATGCGTTATCTTTTGCCATTGCACGCAAGCGAATCACGCCTGTAGTGGTTTCTTCTGTGCCACAAATCACATCTTTGAGCAATTCGGTGCGGTCTTTATGGAGCAAGCCGACCAAATCTGCACCATCATCCATCGTCATTTGGGGTTTGTGGTCTAGCCCAGCTTTAAGATGTTGATAGTAGGTGGCATTGTCTTCGCCTTTAATGGCGTATACGGGAATTTCGTCATGTACCACCAATGAGGCGGCGACATCATCTTGGGTAGAAAGCGGATTCGAGGCGCATAACACCACATCTGCCCCACCAGCTTGCAATGTACGCATGAGGTTGGCGGTTTCGGTGGTTACATGCAAACATGCCGCCACCCGAATCCCCTTGAGGGGCTTTTCACGTTCAAAGCGTTCACGAATCGCACGCAATACGGGCATTTCACGTTCTGCCCATTCAATCCGAAAACGTCCACCAGTGGCTAAATTCAAGTCTTTTACATCGTGTTCAACAGACATGTGAGAAAACTTTTACTCCTGAGATTGTATATACTGAAAAATATATCCCGCAAATGGGAGAATTGTAACATAACAATACAAAAATTACCTAACGCACAATCATGAGCGTTGGCAAATCGTTGCCTAACTTATTCCAAAAGCCGATTCAGCAAGCCATTATCGACATATTCGGTACGAAAACGTGCCACAAATTCGGCAGGGGTAAAATGGTGACTCTGTGTGCCAACATGCTCAATGGCATACGTGGCAGATAAAGACCCGATTTGTGCCGAAATTTCGAGCGAATACCCGTTCATCAGCCCATACATCAAACCCGAACGGAAGGCATCTCCGCCCCCAGTGGGGTCTTTCATGGCATCGGTGGGGAAGGCATCCACATGGATTTGTTCATCACCCTTATAGGCTTCGCAACCGCGTGGTCCCTGTGTCACCACCAAAATTTCGACCATCTGGCGCAATTCATCCAGTGATTTACCAGTCTTTTGGCTAATGACCTGTGCTTCATAGGCGTTTACCACCATCACATACGCCCCTTGCATATCCCGCGCCAATTCTTCCCCACTCAAACGGGGAACTTGTTGGCTGGGGTCATAAACAAAGCGAATCCCATTCGATTGGCATTCAGCAGAGATTTGTGACATAGCAACAGGGTCATTTGGGGTGATAAGTACGAGGTCGGGCTTACCCTGATAGACATCGGCAATCCGATACTCACGAGCATGAGCCATTGCGCCTGTATAGAATGAAGCAATTTGGTTATTCGACATATCGGTATTGCAAAAAAACGAGGCTGTGAATAGCTCATCAATTTGGCGAACCGTACTGCAATCTACACCGACACTTTCGAGCCATGTGCGATAATCTGGAAAATCGCGCCCAACAGTCCCCATGAGCTTCGGCTTCATCCCCAATAATGCCATTGTATAGGCGATATTAGCGGCTGTTCCGCCCCAATGCTTGGTCATTTCATCCACCAAAAAGCTAAGGCTTACTTGGTGCATTTGACCATCAATCAGATAATCACTAAATTTACCCGGAAAACGCATTAAATAATCGTAGGCAATTGAACCAGTAACAAGTATTTCCATTGGTCTCACTTCTATAGGTTATAATCGAATGATATGCTGGTCTGGGGGTTTTTGCCTTTAACGACCAAACTTATGTATTCTAAAACAAAATCACGCGAGTGTAAGGGTGAATCTGGATGACACAATTCAACAAACAACGACTAACCAATCGGCAAATTCAATTAAATCGGGATGGCTTGCGAAATGGCACATATAGCGATAAATATTTTGCCAATATCGCCCATATTTTGGGACAACTCCAAAAAGATGATTATCGGTTTAGTGGACAATCGGCACGCGCAGTAAATGCCGATTTAAGCCAAGTCGCGGTGGGCAATATCGAAGTCGAAGCACAGGTGTTTAATCGGCGTGCGCCCTATGCGTTGGTCGGCGGTGTAGATGTGGCACTCACCATGCTTCGTCATGCCACTGGCTATTTTGAAAACGGCATATTTCATGAAACATGGCAACAATTACAGGTGAGAGCGACTCATGATGGCACACTCACCCACTATGAGGGCGACGCTAGTCATATTGAACCTGTCATCATCATACGCGGAAAACTACGCGACTTTACCCTACTCGAAACACCCATATTAGGGGCGCTATCCCGCGCCACACGCATCGCCACCAATGTTTATAATGTGTTGGAGGTGTGCAATAACAAGCAGGTACTTTTTTTCCCCGCACGCTTCGATTGGCACGAAACACAATCCCTAGACGGATATGCCTATTGGCTGGCAATTCAGGCACATAACGCTCAACGCGGTGGCACATTAGCCCCATTAGTCAGCACCGATGCACAAGGTGCGTGGTGGGATGGCAACGGCAAAGGCACAATTCCCCATGCCTATATCGCTTGTTTTTTTGCCGATACTGCCGAAGCCATGCGCCTATTTGCCCAACACATGCCACTAGATACGCTCCGTGTGGCGCTGGTGGATTTTAATAACGACTGTGTGCGCGATTCATTGGCAACCATCGCTGTTTT
Source organism: Anaerolineae bacterium (assembly GCA_034436595.1). GTDB lineage: Bacteria > Chloroflexota > Anaerolineae > Aggregatilineales > Phototrophicaceae. Next base: position 15,900 of record DAOTUO010000196.1, read on the forward strand.
TTGGGATGAATATCAAAAGGCATTAGCCACTGGCGATGAATCTGCACAAAAACGTTGGACACTCGATGGTGTGCGACTCGATACAGGTGGCAATATGCTGGATGTTTCGCTCAAAGAAGCCGATGGGCGCGGTGTGAGCGAGGCATTGGTGCATACCGTCCGCCGTGCATTGGATAACGCATGGACAGGTTGGGATGTGCCAGAAAACCTCATTCCCACCGCCCAAGCCTATTGTAGCGGGGTAAAAATTGTCGTATCGGGCGGGTTTAACCGTGAGCGTATCGCTCAATTTGAAAAAAATCATGTCCCAGTGGATTATTATGGGGTGGGGTCTACATTATTGACCAATGATAAAACCACCAACGCCGATTTTACAATGGATGTGGTGCGCCTGCGCGTGGGAGATACATGGGTAGACATGCCCAAAGTGGGACGCGCCCCCAACGATAATCCCGCCCTAGCGCCAATTGATTTAGCCGATTTTGAATGAGGATAATGTGATGAGTGACGAACAAGACGACCCCAAATATCCATCTAGTTTTTCTGATGAACTCAAGCGTGTCTCTGCGAATATTGATAAAGGGCGTGAACCCGAATTTATCGCAGGGCGTATGGGAACACGCCAATATTCCATTAAAGCATTGCTAGAGCGCATTGTTAACGCCTTTATAGAGGAACATGGACGCAATAGCACCGCCCTCAAAGCCGCAGAAACCTCTGCACAAAAATATAGTCTTATCCTTGCCACTGCCAATTATATTATTGGGGTGGAATCTATCCTTGTAACCGATGCCGAAAAAGCCGAGATTATCCGCAAAGCCTATGCAGAATTATTCACCTTTGGTCCATTAGATAGCCTATTTTTAGATGAAACCATCAGCACCATTAGCCTAGAGGGGGCAGATAAAGCATCGGTGCGCTATGGTCATGGCGACTTAACCAAAATTAACCCCCTATTTGAAGATACAGAGCATCTCAATCGCATTGTACGCCGTCTATTGAGCGAAGCTGATGCCGCTATTTCACCAGATGCCCCCCTCATCGAAACAGGGCTATTGGTTGGGGAACGCCGTATCTCGCTCAATATTGCCAGCCCACCTATCACCTATTTGCTTACTGCCGATATTCGCCTACATCCGCCCCATCCTGTCACCTTAGCCAATATGGTCGCATCTGGTGTTATGCCACAAACCGCCTGTGACTTGCTCATCGCATTGGCACAATCGCCACATGGCATCCTCATCGTTGGTGAGACAGAATCGGGTAAGACCACCCTTTTGGGTGCAATTATCCACCATACACAAACCCGCCCACTAATTAGTGTGGAACGTGCCGGTGAATTACGCTTGCCAGAGGGTGGCGAACAATTTATTGTCCAATGGAAAACAGATGACCATGAGGCGATTTCGTTTGGTGAGCGCGTCCATGAGGCATTATACAAATCGCCCCATACGTTGATATTAGATGAAGTCCGTGCCGATGAACCAGAAAGCATCGCCCCGTTGCTCACAAAAGCACCCACACCACGTTTATTATGGGCATTTCGTGGGACACCCAATAGCAAGCGATTGGGGTCTGCATTGAGCATCGTGGCACGAAAAAGTAATGCCGCAGAAGGCGATATGGCAGTCAGACGGTTATATGAACGCTTGCCGTTTGTGGTGGGCATCCGCAGACATGATAACACGCTCAAATTGACCCATATCAGCGAATGGCAATTTGCAGATGACCCAGATTATCCAAATTATGTGGAATTAATGTCACGGGGATGGGATGGGGTGGAATTGACAGGCAAACGTCCCATGAAGGCAATAGACCTGCCAGATAGTTTTTGGGGATAAGCTATGTATGGGGCATGAACAGTCATGCCCCATAGATTATGCTTTATTGATTAGCGTTACCCACGGCTGTGCGGAGGACTTCAATGCTCACACCACCACTGGTATAGCTGGGGCTAATGGGTTGGGGTGTGCCACTGAGGGTTTCTGCCAATGTCCCAAAACGAACACGAATGGCAGGGGTGCCACTTGTGCCTGCGGTACGGGCAAATGCCGTATCGGTCTGATATTGGCGGGCAGTTTGGGTACATTCCAACAAACGAGAAAGATTGAGGTCGAGCGTTCTGGCGAGTTCACGCCCTGCTTGGTCGCCACTCATGCGTTGTGAGGTGATATAATAAAACAATTCTTCGTGTGCCACCCAAAAATTGCTATCATCACCAGAAAGTTCTGCGGCACATTCGGCTAATTTGGAGTATTGGGTGCTATCTGCGCCCAAATTGGCGATAAGGCGATATTCAAAACGGGCTTGCCCAGTCACCACAAATTCTTCAATGAATTGGTCAATGACGGGTTTATAGTCTTGGCAATGGGGACAAGCAAAATCGGCGAATTCAACTACTGTAATGGGGGCATTGGGGTCTCCCAAGACAAATGCACCATCAGATGCACGACTAGTTTCGATTTGGCTATAATCAATGCCACTACGTTCTGCAATGGCATTTTGTGAAAATATAACAATCGCCACAAATATCACGACTGCGGCGGCTACAACCCCGCCGACAAGCAAGAGGGTCTGTTGTTGCTGTTGTTTACGAGCGTTCATATACAATACTCCGTTTATAAAAAAACATAACCAAAAATTCAACGATTTGACTGATTTTACACGGAAATCGTTAAATTTTTATGGGTTATCTAATTTTTTTTACAAACAGTTAACGAATTGGGCTATTTTAGCGGTTGGCTTCCTCAATAATTCGCGCCAATACGTCAAAATTGACCCCACCACTCGCATATTGGTCACTAATCAGTTGCGATTCCGTGACATCATCTCCCGCAAACCGCACCCGCACAGCAGGCGTGCCAGATGTCCCCGCACTACGCGCAAATTGTCCGTCTATCTGATATTGGTCAGACGATACGGTACATTCTAGCAAGCGTGCATAATTCAATTGGAGGGCAGTCGCCAATTCGCGCCCTGCATCGTTGGCACTTAATCGGCGGGTGGTGGCATAATCGAACAGCAAATCCATTGTCCGCCATGCGGTAAGAGAGTCGGTTTGTTCTGTCGCGCACTCGGTCAATTGGGCATATCCCACACTATTTGCGCCTAAATTACCTAGCAAACGATGTTCCACCCGTGCCTGCCCTGTTGCCACATATGTCTCTATCAGACGGTCTACGGTGCTTTTATAATCTTGGCAATGCCCACAGAAATAATCTGAGAAAACGATAAAGGTGATAGGCGCGTTTTCATCGCCTAAAATATATGCCCCATCGGTATTTCGTGTCGCAGTCAGTGACTCATTAATGGCACTCGCATTACCCGATGCGCTATTTTGTGAGAGTAAAATAATCCCCACAAATGCCACCAACACGACCACAATAATTACGCCTACAATAAACAGGCTTTGTTGATTTTTTGACTGAGCCATTGTTGCTCCTCTTAGGATATATCAAACGAAACATATTTCTGATTATAGCCCAGTGGAGATAACCAGATTAGAGACTAACGTCCCCTTTTGAGCATGACAAATGGTATCATCCATGCCACTTTTTGCTGATAAGCGCGGTAATCATCACCAAAATAGCTGATAAGGCGTTTTTCTTCGTACCATGAGCCAATCACAAAGTAGAGGGTCGCACCAATGCAAAATCCCAAATACCCCTCGCTCATGGTGGGGACAAACCATATCACCATCAGGCTAAATAAATACAACGGATGACGCACCAACGCATAGACCCCTTTCACGCTTAATGGCTCTTTGGGCAGTGGCAATTCCCCACCCATAAAATAGGCTCTGGCTTGGGATGTACCCAAAAATTGACCACCATCAATCTGCAACACCGAAATCAGCAACCCAATTACCCCAATGCCTTGCAAAATGAGAAATAGTACCGTTATGGGCGATTCTACCGACCACACCACCCAATTCGACTGCGAGACCATCAGCCAAGCCACAGGCAATAAGGTAAAAACGGTAATGATGTTGTATATCAGCCGATACAAGCCATGAAAAGCCCGTTCCCCATATTTTTCTTGAAAAGCCCGCTTCGCTTCTTTGCTGGCGAGGATGCTGTGAATAAATCCAAACGCGACTATTGCGAGTAAAACTGCTATCATAGGGGTATTCTTTCTACACCAGTTAAAAGGTAAAAAATATCATGCGTGCTGTTGATATTATTGCAAAAAAGCGGGATGGGCTAGTCTTAACCAATGACGAAATAGAGTGGTTTATCACGGCGTATACCCATAATGATGTACACGATTATCAAGCATCGGCGCTCCTCATGGCGATTTTATTACGCGGGATGACCGATGATGAAGTGACCACCCTCACAATGGCGATGGCAAATTCGGGCGTGATGTTGGATTTGTCGGATATATCGCCCTATGTGGTAGATAAACATTCATCGGGTGGTGTTGGCGATAAGACCACCTTAGTAGTATTGCCATTGGTCGCCTCTTGTGGGGTGACCTGCGCCAAAATGAGCGGACGTGGGCTTGGTTATACAGGCGGGACGCTGGATAAATTAGAAGCCATCACGGGTTTTCGGGTAGAAATACCAGAATCAGAATTTCGTGAGCAAGCACGGCGCATTGGCATTGCTTTAGTGGGACAAACTACCGACCTCGCCCCTGCCGATGGCAAAATGTATGCCCTACGCGATGTCACCGCCACCGTATCGAGCATCCCACTTATTGCCAGTAGCATCATGAGCAAAAAACTCGCCAGTGGTGCGAATGGCATTGTGTTGGATGTAAAAGTCGGCACGGGCGCATTCATCAAAAATTTAGATGATGGTCATGCCTTGGCGCGGATGATGGTCAAGATTGGGCAAAATGTTGGGCGCGATATGATTGCCGTCATATCCGATATGAACCAGCCTCTTGGTCATGCCATTGGCAACGCCATCGAAATTGAAGAAGCCATAGAGACGCTTAAAGGTGGTGGACCAGAAGATTTCCGCGACCATTGCATCGAAGTCGCCGCGCACATGCTCCGTTTGGCGGCATTGGGTATGGGTGATAAGGGCAAAAAATGGCGCGATTTTACGGTGGTACTCAAATTTCTCCAAGACCAACTGCATAGTGGCGCGGCATTAGAAAAATTCCGCGAGCTGGTTATCGCACAAGGGGGTGATGTGGCGATGGTAGACAATCCCAGTTTGTTGCCACAAGCAAAAATTGTGCAACGCATCCAAGCCGAGCGCGATGGCGTTATTTCGATGGTAGATGCAGAAAAAGTGGCGCTGGCGGCGTTTGAATTGGGCGCGGGACGTGCCAAAAAAGGCGACCCCATAGACCATGCGGTTGGGGTCAAAATTTTGGTCAAAGTGGGTGATATGGTCAAAAAAGGCGATATTATTGGCTCAATTCATGCCAACGATAGCAATCATCTGGCAAATGCCAAAGCCACCATGCGCGAGGCAATTGCCTATAGCAAGGATATGGTGCAACGACTACCGCTATTCTATGATGTCATCGGCGAGGTGTAATTTAGCGGTTGGGGGGAATATCTATCACCATTGCGCTATTGTGCATTAGCTCATACCCATCGTACTGATTATCCGCATACACATACGTATAGAGGGGTGCATCTGCCCAATAGCCATCATCACCAAAACGGATGCGCCCTACCCACTCCCCCATATAATCCACAGACCGAATTGTGTCGGCAACCGCTTGACGAGACATATCGGCATTGGCAATGACCTGCGCCAACAGTCGGGTGGCATCGTACACAGTGGTGCTTAAATAACTCGGTTGCGGGACATAAATATCGCTGGCGAGCAATCGCTCTCTAAACTCAAACGGTGCAAATGCCCCACTGGTCACAATTTGAACGTGTGGCAACGGGCGCGTTTGGTTATATAAATCGGCATACGCAAATAATCCAAACGCATCCCCACCCTGAAAAGGCGTTTCGAGTGAGGCGGTGATGTCTAAACGACCATCATACGATAACATTTTGGGGATTTGCGAATTTGACACAATAAAAATATGCTCATAGATGGGTGTAGTCGCCCATTCGCCAATGACGATAACGGGCAAATCGGCTAATGCCTCCAAAACACGACTATCGGCACTATCGTAGCCCATCACCATCACCACTTTAATGCTGTCATCCAACGCCAATGCCCGCGCACGGGCTTGTGCCGTCTGGGGTGTGCCACCATCATCCACCGCTACCAATTCTAGGTGCGATACTCCCGCATCGCGCAATGCCAGCCGTGCGGGATAAATGGCAGTATAACCCACCTCACGGTAGCGCCCTTCAAATGAGGCAAGCAGGGCGATGCGGGCAATCGGAGGGGTGCGCCAAATAGCACATGCCGATAGGCTGGTCATGAGGATGAGCAATAAGGCGATTTTTTTCATCAACACAATGTCCGATGTTCATCGTAGGTAATCGAAAAATCGTGATAGCCATCTCTGCGACAATCGGCACGGAAAAAGAAAAATGGCGTTTCCATCGGATTAATTGCCGCCACCATTGCCGACAAACTCGGTATAGCGATGGGACCAGGTGGCAATCCTTTGTATAGATAGGTGTTATAGCGCGAATCTACCCCACGATAATCGGCGCGGGTGATACGGGGCCACCAATTGCCAGAGCGCACATTGGGATGTTCATATTGCACGGTGGGGTCTGCATCGAGTGTCCAATCATCACGCATACGGTTGCGATACACACTCGAAATGACAGGGTGTTCGACCTGATAGAGTGCCTCTTTTTCGATGATAGAAGCCAATGAGACAATTTCATATACCGTAAGGCGTTGTGCTGTGGCATTTTGGCGCATTTCTTCTGTGAAATTTACGCTAAACGCCTGTAACAAAATACGGCGCAGTTCCAACGGGGTGACATCTGGGGGCAACTGATAAGTATCTGGGTATAAAAACCCCTCTAACGATGCCCCTGCGGGTATGCCCATCTCGCGCACAAAATCGGTGGGCAAAACCGCGCCCTTGCCCACCACCGCCAAAAATTCTGCGCCAGAAAAACTGAAAAAGGGACGTGTAGCATCTATCACCTCTGCCACCTGTTCGATTCGCCATCCGGGGACAACCGTAAAGGTGATAGCCCCAAAATTAGAGTTGGTGAGGGCTTGCGCGATTTGTTTGATAGTTTGCGATTGAGCAAGAAAAAATGTCCCCGCTTGAATTTGGCTGTCGAGTCCTTCTAATTTGGTATAGTCTAAAAATAAGTCCGCATCGCTGATGAGCCTATCTTGTTGTAGCCGAGTCGCCACCGATTGCACGCCTTCACCAGAAAAAACGGTGAAGCGGATGGTAGTGCTATCGGCACTCATGGGGGTATTGAGTTCATCCCCGCGTGATGATAATGAAATTCGCAAATACACATTACGGGCAAATGCGGTTAAATCATCACCTGCAAATAAAAATATCGCCCCAACGCCTAATACACATACAAAGCCAAAGACGATTAGGGAAATAAGGATAGTTTGTAGCCGATTATGTCTCACGGGCGGGGTCTTTCTTTGAATAGGTGGATAGGGATTCATAGTTATATTCTAATCGCAAAAAATGAAATTGGCATAAGGCGTAGGGTAAGCATCAGAAAATCACCCACTATGGTCGTCTAAATAACGTTGCAAAATCACCCGTGCCGATAAATCGTCTATGGGGTCTGTGGGCTTACGTTTTTTCTGCTTGGCAATATCTTGGGCATCTTGGCTAGAAAATTGCTCATCATGAAAGGTCAATGGCAAATTGACCACTTCTACCAATCGTTCTGCCCACAGACGCACCGTATCGGCGCGGGTATGTTCGCCTTCTGCACGGTCTAGGTCGAGTGGAATCCCCACCACAATCCCCATAACACCCTGCTCTTGGGCGATTGTGGCGATTGTGGCAAAATCGGCTTGTTTCGACTGGCGGGTGATAATCGCCACTTCACGGGCAATAATCCGCATATCATCGCACACCGCCACACCAATCCGTTTCATCCCATGGTCAATGCCTAATAATTTGCCTTTTGATGGGAAATCGGTCATTGGGTCGCTTCCTGAATAATTATCAACGAAATACGTGCGGATAAAACGGGCATCTGCCACATCCAATCGGGGGAAAATGTAAGTTCTGGAATACTATTTGGGGCAATATCCACCCGTGTCCGCAAATAGTCTATGGCATCTGCAAACGATTTATTGGCAATATCGGCACGGACTTGCTCTGGGTTAATTTGCGCCCGCGCCACACAATTACCCGACATGGTAAAAAACACTGCATCAGGTGTGACCAATACATCGCCTGTGCGATATTCGATGGTGTTGGGGTCTATACTACGCCCGCGCACGACCTGTCGCGCCATTTGTGCAAAGACTATTTGTTGCCCCAAGCGGGTATTCACCACCAAGACCTGAATCACCGCCCGTTTAGTCAGTGTGAGCGTGTCTTGCAAATTGCCAACTTCCCCGTTCCACTGTTTCCAATCATCGCGTTCTTCCACAATTTGTAGTGTATCGAACAATACAAAATCATCACTGGTGATTTGGGTGGAATTTTGAATTTCGTTATAGGCGCGTTCTTGGATTAACTGATTAACGGTCAATTCAAGCGTCTGGCGGTCAGATTGTGTCACGGCACGTTCTACCTGTGCCACACCTGCCTGTGTCGGTTGTGGATTATTGACACTGACCTGTTCGCCAAGCGGACCCACAACCACCACCAAACGCCCTGCCTCTAGGTTGCCAATTACCCCCGCAGAACTCGGCAATGCCTCAATGGGCAAAATAGCATCGCTATTGCCTGCTACCTGTGCATCTTGCGTGGTACGGAATAAAATCGGCGGGTCATCGGTGGTGCTAATCGTTGTGCCGAGTGGGATTGTCAGAGGGGTCGCTGTTTGATTGGTAAAAACCACCTCCCCCACTGCCAAACCACTCCCTAATTCCTGAACGCCTGTGGTGGGGATAGATGTGGTCTCTTCCACCTCAATTTGCAACACAGTGGCGGGTAAAATACCATTTTCGACATCAATGGATGTAAAAGAGGGGTCCGGGTTGATGACAATTTGCACACTCTGTTCAATCAATTGCACCGCAGGGGTAATAGTGACAGTCGCGCTTGGCACAAGCACATAAACCCCGCCACCAATAATTGCCAATAAAATGGCAATCAGTCCCACACGAATAATGATTTTGGGCAATGTCGCCATCGGCGGGCGTTCTATTTGCCTACTCGCCACATCTTTGAGTTCAGAAAGCACATCTTCGCTCTCTGGGCTATCTTTGGGGCGGTCACTGCGGTCTGTAAAGACTTTGGCGCGTCCACGTTTCCATCTGCCTCGCTCGCTCGCACCGATGGTCTCGAATGTGCTGATATTCAATTCTTGGGCGTGCCGAATCACCTGTGTATCGTGGGTGACTATCGCCAAACGAATCGCACGGCGCATAGATTCTCGTTGCACGAGAACTAAATCCAATTTGCGTATTAAGGCAGTCCCTTCTTCGGGCCACACCAATAAAACCCGCTTGCCATGAATAAATGACAGACGGTCACGGACAGAATTCACATCCTCGCCCGCCTCAATTTGAATCAGTTCTCGGTTGCCAGAAGCCATGTGCCATCCAATTCTTTATTTTGCCATTTGCCCAATAACCACACGGGCTTGCTGAAGGGCATCTGCGAGTTTGGTCACATCTTTGCCACCCGCCTGTGCCATGTTAGGACGACCACCACCACCGCCACCGATAATCGGCGCGATTTGTTTGATAATATCGCCTGCACGGAATGTTTTCGTCAAATCATCCGTGACAGACACCATCAATAGGGGTTTATCGTCAAAACTGCTCCCCACCACAAAAATTCCCGATTTAGCCTTGCCTTTGAACCAATCGGACATATCGCGCAGGGTCTCTACAGGGGTATCATCCAATTGTAAGACCATCACCGATACCCCGCCAATCGTCTCTAAAGATTCGGCATGACGATTAAAGGTCTGACGGGCTAAATCACGACGTAATTTTTCAATCAGTTTACGGCTATGGCTGAGTTCATCTTGCAATGTCACCACTCGTTGTAGGACTGTTTCGGATGTGGTCTGCAATTGACCCGCTACATGCGCCAAAATATCCAATTTTTCTTGGATATAAGCAATCGCCACGCCCCCTGTGAGTGCCTCCACACGGCGCACACCCGCGCTCACACTCCCTTCACTGATAATGAGGAATATGCCAATATCGGCAGTGGTGCTTACATGCACCCCGCCACACAATTCATAACTATAGCGTGCGCCATTTTCGATGATAACGGTGCGGACTGTATCGCCATATTTTTCGCCAAAAAGTGCCATTGCCCCTTCGGATTTTGCCTGTTGGAGTGATTTTATTTCCGACTTTATAGGATAATTGGCAAGGATAATCTCATTGACCTCTGTCTCAATGGTCTTGAGTTGGTCAGATGTCACACGGGTATCATGGGCAAAATCGAAACGCAGACGTTCTGGTGATACCAATGAACCGCGTTGTTGCACATGAATCCCCAGATGATTGCGGAGTGCGGCATGAAGCAAATGTGTCCCCGTATGATTGCGGATAATATCGGCACGGCGGAGGCTATCCACGCTGGCAGATACGGCATCACCGACTTTTGGCGCACCTTGCACCACTTCACCGATATGAATAATCAATCCACCCACAGGACGGCGCACATCCTCAATTTCAATTTCCCAATTATCAGCGCGAATAGTGCCTGTATCGCTGACCTGACCACCCGCCTCAACATAAAACGGTGTGGAATTGAGTACCACTTCCACCTTATCGCCAATGCTCAATGATTGGGGGACAGCACCATTTTGGGTGAGCGCCAACACTTTGGCAGAGAGGCTCATATCGCCATAGGGCAAATAGTCTACGCCATTCGCAGAGAGCGATTTTTCCGCTTTGAGTTGATTCAACACGGCATTATAGGCTTCACCCATGTCAATTTCGCCCATCGCCAAACCACCACCGCTAACGGTTGCGTGTTCTTGTTCGGCGGTATCAAATGCAGACATATCCACTCCATATCCGCGTTCTTCTACAATGTCTTTGGTGACTTGGATGGGCAATCCCAATGTGGATTTGAGGTAGAAGGCTTTTTCACCGTCTAATGTGCCACCTGCGGGCAATTGTGCCAGCATTTCGTCTAATGCGACTAAGCCCATATCCATTGTGCGCCGAAAACGTTCTTCCTCGCGGGTAATCGTCTTTTTGATGGCATCAGCACGGTCTTTGAGGTCGGTATAATACCCGCCCATCGTATCAATCACTGCATCTGCCACACGCCCCAAAAATGGTTCATGTAAGCCGATTTTCGTGCCAAAACGTGCCGCCCGTCGAATGACCAATCGGCACACAGAATCGCGTCCTTTTGCCCCTGGCAACACACCATCCGCCGTGAGGAATACTGCCGCCCGAATATGGTCGGCAATCACACGGTAAGGGACATAATTCGCATCGCGTTCTGCATCGGTGTGTCCGGTGATTTCCTGTGTCTTTTTGATGATGGGCATGAACAAATCGGTGTCATAATTCGCCGATTTGCCCTGCACAATGCTCACAATGCGTTCCAAACCCATACCCGTATCTACCCCTGGTGCTGGCAATGGGGAATCGTATTGCCCTGTATGGGTGGGGTCGGCTTGAGTACGGTTATATTGCATAAAAACCAAATTCCAAATTTCGAGGAAACGATCATCTTCCGCTTGGAGCAGAGAGACGATGCTATCTTCGCCCAATTCTGGGGTTTTATCCCAGTGAATTTCGCTGGTGGGTCCGCAGGGACCCGTCTCTGCCATCTGCCAGAAATTGGTCTTGGGACCCATACGTGCCACACGTTTGGGGTCTACGCCGATTTTATTCACCCAGATGTTATAGGCTTCGTCATCATTCTGATAGACGGTGAATACAAGGCGGTCTTTGGGCAATCCATACACTTCGGTGAGCAATTGCCACGCAAATTCGATGGCATATTCTTTGAAATAATCACCAAAACTAAAATTGCCGAGCATCTCAAAAAAAGTGTGATGGCGCGGTGACGGTCCCACATTTTCGAGGTCGTTATGCTTGCCACTGACGCGCATACATTTTTGGGATGTGGTGGCACGTTTATAATCACGCTTATCGAGTCCTAAAAACACATCTTTGAATTGCACCATGCCCGAATTGGCAAACAGCAAGGTGGGGTCGTTGCCCGGTACGAGCGATGAGGACATGACGTGCTTATGTTTTTGTTCTACAAAATAATCTAAAAACGCCTGCCGAACTTCGGCGCTGGTCATAAAATTCATCGTATTTTTTCCTGTTGTGAACATCCTAGTTAGGGGAATTATAGTGGGGTATGATGCGTGGGGCAAGGTGAGGAGTATGCTTGCCCCAGATGATATTATTTATCACGGGTGATGGCGAATCCACTCATGAATTGTTTTTGGAGCAAAATAAATACGATGACGGGTGGCAGGCTGGCAATCACTGCACCAAGCATCAACGGTCCATAACTGATGCTCGTATCCACCGAGAGCAAACTCCGCAACCCGACTTGCACCACTTGGTTATCTGCCCCACCAGGGGCAATGAGCAGGGGCCACAAATACATATTCCACACATAGACAAATTGAATCACCGCCAACGCACCAATGGTATTCCAGCTAATGGGTATCAGCACACGAAACAAAAATTGTAGCGGATTTGCCCCATCCATCTGTGATGCTTCTGAGAGTTCTGAGGGGATATTGGCAAAATGTTGCCGAAATAAAAATGTCCCTGTGGCACTCGCCATGAACGGCAATGCCAATGCCTGAAATGTCCCACCCCAATCTAGTTGGATGGATACAAATCGGAATAAGGCGATAATCAATAATTCAGTGGGCATCATCACGGTAATCAGCACAAATCCAAAAACCACCCATTTACCCGGAAATCGAAAATATACAAACGCCAATCCAGATAACAACGATAAAACTGTTTTGCCAACTGTGACGATGACTGCCAAAATGACACTATTGACCATATACCGCCCCAAATTGCGGTCAACCATCACCGATTGCCAGTTACGCTCAAGCGATTCACCCGGTATGACTTGAAAGTTAATCGTTTGGGCATTATTTTGTGTGCTGACCAGCATGGCATAAAATAATGGAAATCCGATAAAAAAACAGGCAATCCACAAGACCACATGGGCATACCAACGTTGTGGAATCAATCTTCGAATAAGTGATTTTGTGGTATCAGATGTCATCACCCGATTCATATCGGATGAATCTTGTATGATTTCATGAGAAAAATGGGTCATCGGTTATGCTCCATAAGATACGCGCCGACCAGTGGTGCGGAACTGCAAATAAGTGATACCAACGACCAACATAAACAACACGAGCGATTGTGCCGCCGATTTTCCGAGGTCATTATTGCGAATACCCAGATTGTAAATTTCATAAATCATTACATTCGTGCCACCACTACCACCTGTCAAAAAGTCAATGGTGCCAAAAATATCGAAGAAGGCATAGGAGATATTGGTGATAATCAAGAAAAATGTGATGGGCGACAGCATGGGTATCGTGATACGGACAAACCGTTGCCACACATTTGCACCGTCTATGGCGGCGGCTTCTAATAAATCTTTTGGGACATTTTGTAGACCCGCAATATAAAACAAAATACTAAATCCCAACGCTTTCCACACACTTGCAAGGATGATTGTCAATGGAGCCATTGTGGTATCTTTCCAATCGAATCCATCTCCACCCAAAAAACGAATGATATGATTTGCAACGCCACCTGTGTTATTAAAAATGATGAAAAAAATAATACCCGCTACAGGTGGAGAGATAGCATAGGGCCAAATGAGCAATGTCCGATAAATATTACCCCCACGAATCGGTTGATATGCCATATAAGCGATACCAAGTGAGATAATGAGGCTAAAAATAACGATAGCAGTCGAGAGGCTAAAGGTGGTTATAACTACTCGATAATAGCTAGAATTGAGGAGTAGCGCCAAAACGACAAAAAAGAAAAAGAATAGGTTAGAAAGGATAAGCGATAGGCGAAAAAACTGCGCCCACACCGAGTCTTTGTCTTTGAGTGTATTTTGTGATGCAATAAATAACTGAATAGCGATGATAAAAAATAAAACAGTCTGAAGGGTAAAATTTTCGGGTTGCAAAAGGCGTGTGAAGTTATCTACACACACAAATATTGTTCTGGATGTGCCAAGTCGCGCCAATAATGTTGATAGGCGAAAAGTATCCATCGCAGGGTAATAGAGAAATAATGCCAAGATAATCAATGTCGGCGATAACAACAACCACGGCATCAACCATCCCTTAAATGTACCTGCGGATGATTGATGAGCAATCAATGAACCAGAACGCCCTGCAAACAAAAAGTTTGAGGCACTTCTGGCGATTCCCAACATGACAAATACGCCAATGGTGATGAGAAAAATGCCAAAATAAGCATCTATTGGCTTACGTTCTGGCTCAAAGGTGCAATATCCCAACGGCACCATAAACACCATTGCACCAATCCCACCCGCCCCCGCCCCAATGATTGCACCGATAATCGGTGAACGATTTAAGCGCATAAATAGGGCAATAAAATAAATCGCCCCAATAATGGCGGGGATTAGTGTGATAATTATATTTGTCGATTCTGTGGAAATCATAGCTATTTCCCCAAGATACATATAAAAATAAAGTGAAATAGGGGCGAATATTGTCGCCCCTACCTAAAACAGATGTGTTATTAAACCAAATTAGTCGTTGAGCAAGTTATATTCGCTCAAAGCTTCATTTGACAATGTTTGGGCTTCGGTCAGGGCTTCGGAGATATCTGCACCATTCACAAGGATGTTTTCAATGGCTTGGGTCACGAAGTTACGGATTTGTGGGAACGCCCCAACAATCGCGCCAGTAGTCGCACTGGTTTGTTCGCTGTTGGCGAGTTGTTCACTAGCGACCAAAGAATTGGGGCTTTCATCATACCAGCCTTCAGCTTGGAGCAATTCCAAACCAGCATTGGTCACTGGGACATAACCCGTAACTTGGTGCCAAGAAGCATCATTCTGGGCATTGGTGAAGAATAACAAAAAGGTCAATGCGCCGTCTTCAACTTCTGTAGCCAGACCATTTGCCAACCAAAGGCTTGCACCACCGATAAGATTGCCAACATAACCAGTTTCTTGGTTATAGGGCATGTAAGAAGCAGTTACTGTGAAACCAGCATCAGCACCATCGTTGGTCAATGCGGTGGTATCTGAACTGCTATAAACCAGCATCGCCACATCTTGGGCAATGAAGGTATTATAAGTCCCGCCCCAGTCACGTTGAACGCCAGTATAGACATAATAACCCATATCTTGCAAATTCTTCCACCAGTTCACATAAGAAACGGCGGCATCACTGGCGATAAAGGTTTCGGTAGCACGGGCTTCACGACCATTGCCATTGTTGACAAAATCGGCACCTTGTTGCGCCAATGCTTGTTCAAAGAACCAACCATGGTTGGGCCAAGTGATACAATTGGCAGGGGCAGATTCCAATGCCATAATCACGGCACAAGCGGCTTCGACTTCTTCCCAAGTGGTTGGGATTTCGATACCAGCGGCATCAAAAATAGCTTGGTTAGAAAACATGATGGCGCTAGAGGTATTCCATGGCATAGAGGTGAAAGAACCATCGAGTGTATAATAATTGGCGACTGGTTCAACAAAGTTATTCAAGTCAACAGCTAAACCGTTGATTTCGGTACGGTCACCAAAGGCTTCGGAGATAGGCTTAAAGTGAGGCACACCATCAAAATTGGCATCGCGTGCGTCTTGAGTAGCGGCTTCAAAATATTGAACGATGGCTGGGTTTGTACCTTGTTCAAATGCCAAATTGGTGGCGCTAAACAGCACTTCGTAATTATCATATCCTTCAATAACAACATTATATTGTGGATATAATGCATTAAATTCGGTGGCACGTTCACGCGCCCAGTCCAGACGGTAATCGGTAAAGGCAATCCATACTTTGACTTCGGTAACACCTTGTGCAAATGATGGAATAACAGCCAAAAACACGAGTAAGGCAATTACAACGGACAAGAAACGCTTGCGGTTAATCACTTGTTTCTCCTTTGAAACTATCTAGTGAAAAATTTATTTCTGCATAAAAATGCTTTCAAAGCATACACAATGGTGTTTAAAAGTTTACAGGTCATAATTTAAGAAACGCTAGAGGTTCTTTAATAGATGGTAAAATATCGTAATTATTCCGCTTAACCGATTTGTTTATTCTCATTCATCACCACATCCGCTATAATGCCTCCCTACGCGATGGATGCAACCCTTTGGAGCAACCCTTTGTCACGAGTATTTATTACAGGCGCAGGCGGATTCGTTGGCGGTCATTTGGAACGTCACCTGCTGGCTCTTTATCCCGATGTCGAAATTTATGGGACAATTCTCCCAACTATGCCTCCCCCATCTCAACGGGAACGTGTGACTTATCATCCTGTGGATTTGAAAAATGAAGGGGATGTGCGGGCGCTCATAGAGGATATTCGCCCAGATTTCATTTATCATCTGGCGGCGCAGGCATTTGTCCCCCGCTCCTTTGAAGCGCCATGGGAAACCCTAGAAAATAATATCCTCGCCCAGCTCAATGTCATCCTCGCCTGCTTAGGGTGTGGATTGCGCCCACGCATGTTGGTCGTCAGTTCCGCAGAGATTTATGGGCATGTGCACCCGCACGAAGTCCCCATTAAAGAAACAGCCGATTTGCGCCCCACCAGCCCCTATAGCGTGAGCAAAATTGCCCAAGATATGCTGGCATATCAATATTATCTCAGCCACCGCCTGCCCATTATGCGGGCGCGTCCATTTAACCATTTTGGACCCGGACAGCACGAAAACTTTGTCGCACCCGCTTTTGCCATACAAATTGCACGTATCGAAGCAGGTCAGCAAGAACCAATTATCCGTGTGGGCGATTTGAGCGCCAAGCGCGATTTTACCGATGTACGCGATATTGTGCTGGCGTATCGGCTTATTGCCGAAAAAGGCTCATCTGGTGGGGTATATAATGTGGCATCTAACAAAGCCTACACTATTCAAACCCTATTGGATGCCATGATAGCCACAAGCCAAACAAAAATTGAAGTGATGGTAGATGCAGAGCGCCTGCGCCCGGTCACCATTCCCATTTTGCAGGGCGATTGCGCCCATCTGCACACCGAAACCGGCTGGCAACCCCAAATTTCGTTTGAACAAAGCGTGGCGGATATTATGGACGATTGTCGCCAACGCATCACACAATAATTAACGGAGAAAATTATCACATGGCAAAAAAAGCATTAATTACGGGCATCACAGGGCAAGACGGTTCATATCTGGCTGAATTTTTATTAGAACAGGGTTATGAAGTTTTTGGGCTTGTGCGCCGTACCAGCACCGTTAAATATGAGCGCATCCAACATATTCAAGACGATGTTACCCTGTTGCAAGGCGACATGAGCGACCAAACCAGCCTCACATCTGCCATTCAAACCTCACAACCCGATGAGATTTATAACCTCGCCGCCCAAAGTTTCGTGCAAACTTCATGGGGACAGCCTGTTTTTACGGGTGATGTCACCGCACTCGGTGTCACGCGCCTTTTGGATGCCATCCGCACCGTGAATCCAAAAATTCGCTTCTATCAGGCATCGAGTAGCGAGATGTTCGGCAAAGTGCAAGAAGTCCCTCAAAAAGAGACCACGCCATTTTATCCCCGCAGTCCGTATGGGGTGGCAAAGGTCTATGGGCATTGGATAACGGTGAATTATCGTGAAAGTTATAATATGTATGCCTGTAGCGGGATTTTATTCAACCACGAAAGCCCACGACGTGGATTAGAATTTGTCACGCGCAAAGTCACCTATCATGCCGCCAAAATCAAAATGGGTCTGGCAAACGAACTTCGTCTTGGCAATTTGGATTCTCAACGCGATTGGGGTTTTGCGGGGGATTATGTCCGCGCCATGTGGCTTATGTTGCAACAAGATACGCCAGACGATTATGTCATATCCACCAACGAAACCCACACTGTTCAACGGTTAGTCGAAATCGCCTTCGATGCAGTGGGACTCGATTGGAAAAATTATGTGGTACTAGATGAACGCTTCATGCGCCCCGCAGAAGTGGATTTGCTCATCGGCGACCCCAGCAAAGCGGGTGAAAAACTCGGTTGGGAGCCAAAAGTAACCTTTGAAGAACTGATACAAATGATGGTCGAGAGCGACCTCAAACAACTCAAAGACGAACACCGCCCATAATTATCAAGATAGGGACATGACTATCTATCATGTCCCTAAACATCCCACAATACCGCCCAATAAAACGCCACACAAAATATCATCCCAAATATCGCTAATATCCCCCGCCACTGCCAATTTATCCGTGTATGGGGTATTTTTGGCGATTCACTCTCTATAGACAGGCGCAACAATACCCCTATCATCATCATAGAGACGACCAATGAACTCCCGCCATAACTAACAAAGGTCAATGGCATCCCCGTAAGCGGGAAAATTCGCAATGCCCCACCCATAATCATCATATTCTGCGTGAATAGCATCAGCCCAATTCCCCACGCAAAATATCGGTATGCTATATCACTATGACGGTTGCCAATGAGCATCGCCCGCCATATAACCAATCCCACACAGGTCATCACAGCGATAATGCCCATTAGCCCCCATTCTTCCGCGATTGCCGAAAAGATAAAATCGGAATATGCCAATGGGATAATATCGGGGTTTCCCTGCCCAAATCCGCGCCCAAATACCCCGCCATCAGCAAATGCCAACAGGCTTTGTACCAGTTGATAACTATCCCCTGTGCTATCTATCCACGGATTGAGCCATATCATCACACGCAGGCGGATAATCGGCAACGAAAAATAGCCGATAAGCAATACAACCCCAAACAAGACAACCGACACACCCAAAATCCGCCAATGTGTCCCCGCCAAATATGCCAATTGGAATAATACCGCCACAAATAATACTGCCACGCCAAAATCGCGTTGAAAGATGAATAGCCCGATAACCACACCCCACAGAAAGAAAATATTTCGCCAGTTTGTATGGGCAATTTGCACCGCAAAACACCCCACCAGCACCAATTTGAGCAATTCTGACGGTTGGATGAAAAATCGGTCTAAACTGAGCCAAAGAGTGGGTGCGCCACGCGGTAATGAGGGATGAACGCCGATGATAAAGGTGATGAGGAGCAATAACACCGCCCCACCCGCTATCCACCATGAGTATTTGATGAACCATCGGAGTGGAAGGGGCGAGAGAGCGATAATGAGCAACACACATAACCCTATCATCAACCAAATCGCTTGTTGGATAGCAAGGTCTGGTGCAAGCCGTGTGAGGATAAGTAAGCCCCATCCGATGAGGAACATCACCCCTGCAAACAGCCATTTATCACGCACAGGCAATCGTCCATATAAAACGACTTCACCCGAGACAAGGGATAATGCCCATATTGCAAAAACAAGGCGACTAGTCTCTATCCTATCGGGGAATAATATCCCCAAATAGCTAAAATACCCTGCCCCCAAAAGAAGAATAATGCCCAGAAAAATCGCCTCTGACCCATTTTTTAACCATCTAAGCATCATCACGCAGAAAAATATCGTCCGATGATAGGCGCTAATTTCTGGTATGCCTCTAATGTGAGTCCAGTGGCAGGGGTGATAAATGCGTTTTCGAGGGCATGATGCGCGGGATAATCTGCCGATTCATCAATCGCCTCAACTGCATTTGCCACTGCCTCTTGTGCGACACGCAAATTGTGTTCAAAGGTTTTCATGACCATATCCACCGTCACGGGCGATTCGGTCTCGTGCCACACATCATAATCGGTGATATGTGCCATGACTGCATACGACATTTCTGCTTCACGCGCCAAAAATGCCTCTGGCGATGTCGTCATGCCGATGATGCTACAGCCCCATTGCCGATAAATATTACTCTCGGCTTTGGTACTAAAACGGGGTCCCTCGATGGTGACATACGTCCCACCATGATGCACCGTCCCGCCTGTTTTTGCCACAGCATCATAACAAACTGCCGATAGGTGTGGGCAAAATGGGTCTGCAACACCAATATGCGCCACAAATCCGCTATCAAAAAAGGTGCGGTCACGTAGCCCTTTGGTAAAATCTACCAATTGGTCGGGGATAACAATATGTGACGGCGCATATTCTTCTTTGAGCGACCCACACGCACTCACGGCAACAATAAATTTCACGCCAAGTTGTTTGAGGGCATGAATATTGGCACGATAAGGGATGGTGGACGGGCTAAGGACATGTCCTGTACCATGACGGGGCAAAAAGGCGACTCGTTTTCCGCGTAATGTGCCAATGCCAATATCGGCGGATGGCGCACCATAAGGAGTGGCGATGCTCACGGCGGATTTATCGGTGATACCAGCCATATTGTATAGACCAGAGCCACCAATGATGGCGATGGATACATTTTCCATAAAATAATCACTCACTTTCTCATCAATTTACATGGTTGCGCGAATTGTGCCACCATCTACGGGCAACGATACCCCTGTGATAAAGCCTGCGGCGGGCGAGCATAAAAATACGGCGGTATTAGCAAATTCTTGGGGTGTGCCAATGCGCTTGAGCGGGATGGCTTCGGCGGCTTTTTGCCGTTCTTCATCGGGCGTGGTGTTATTTTTATCGGCACGGCTCTTCATCAAAAAATCCACTCTATCCGTATCGGTCATCCCCGGTAGGATGCTATTCACACGGATGCCTTGTGCGCCCAATTCCAACGAAAGTGTCTTAGTGAGACCAATCACGGCGGGGCGAATGGCATTGGACAGTGTGAGGTTATCTACGGGTTGTTTGACGGCGGTGGATGTCACTGTGAGGATAGCGGCGCGTGACGACTGGCGCAAATAGGGCAATGCGGCTTTTATCAGTGTCACATGCGTGATAAAGGTGAGGTCTGTGGCAGAGCGCCAATCATCTATGGAGAAATTGTCAAATGTCCCCGCGGGCGGACCGCCCGCATTGGTGACAATCACATCCAACCCACCCATCATTTCGGCAGCGGTATTGACCACACGCTCGGCTTCTGATGGCACAGATACATCACCTGCGATGGTGTAAACCACATTACCACTTTCGGCGTTGATGGCGGTGGCAGTGGTTTGTAATGCGCTGAGGGTGCGACTATTAATGACCACTAGCGCCCCTTCTAGGCTAAATTGGCGGGCAGTTGCCGCCCCAAGACCCGCACTTGCGGCGGTAACTAATACACGCGCTCCACGTAATCCCAATTCCATAAATATCCCTCGTCCATGAATTAAAATAGGGGTTAGAACCATGATGATTCTAACCCCTATTGATTGGGTTTTCAAATCTTATTCGCTAACCAACCGCAGGGGTGGGTCTGATGGCACAAAATCAATCCAGAAATCGGATGTTTCGTAATCTGTGTTTTCACGAGTCGTTGTGAGCCATTCCGTAAATGCCGTTTGCAGGGTGGCATCAATTTCATCGGTGGTGGCTTCACGATTTTCGCGGTCACGCACTTGCATCACATGCCAACCAAAATCGGTTTGGAAGGGTTCAGAAATTTCGCCAATGGGCAATGTACGGGCTTTTTCACCAAACGTAACATCAATGCCTTGTTCGGTATTGAGCCAGCCGAGTTCGCCACCACGTTGGGCAGTCCCATCTGTCCCAAGTGATGCGGCGAGTGTGGCAAAAGATTCGCCATTGAGCAATGCTTCATAAATATCACGGGCTTTTTCTTCGCTGTCCACAATAATATGACGGGTATTTGCCCACACAAGGGTGGTCTTTTCGCCAAACATATCACGGGCAACTGCCTCGCGGAGTGCCAATGTCTCAAAATATTGACGCACACGTTCACGGCTCACACCAGCATCACGGCTCATGCGTGTATAGAATGCTTCGACATCATCATTAAATGCCGCAGTTTGTTCTGAGGCGGTCAATGTGGGAAGCGCGGTGATGGTTGGCGCAGGTGTAAATTGCAAGGTAGCGGTGGCTGTGGCAAACGCTTCAACGGTGGGTTGTGGCGTATTGCTAGGTGTTGGAGAGACAAACGGTGTTGGGGTAATCGTTGCCGTCACCTCTGGCTCTGGAGTCGCTTCGGGGTCTGTTTCTTCGGGTGGTGTAAAGCGGAACAGACGGCGTACTTGCTCATCTACATCGGCATCGGTGATAGTAACCCCGCGTGCTTCGGCTTCTCTCTGCACGATACGATTTTCAACGAGTGTATTCAACACACGTAACCCATATTGGTCATTGGCAGAAAATCCATCCACCAATTCACGGATATTGGGGTCATTTTGATACAAAAAGTTGAGGGCTTCGTTTTCATCTATAAAAAAGCCACTATCAACATAAAAGGTGATGTCATTGAGGATTTGTTGGTTATCTACCACACGCTCAATACGGACTTCTTCTTGAAATTCGCGCACAGTGATATTATCGCCATTAACCGACGCCACCACTTGGGCAGGATTAATAATTTGGTCAACCACAAACGCCAATGCAAGCACCAAGACGGTAATAGCGATGGCAATGATTGTGCCAATGAGTATCATACGTTGAATTTCGGCTTCACGCTCTGCCCGTGAGCGATATTCCTTGAGCGTATTAGGCGATTTTCCCGCTTCTGTTTCGGTTGGTTTCTTGGGCGGTTTGGGCAGACCTGTTGTTTTATCGCGTTTTGTCATAGAAATGTCTGGCGCGGATACCCCTACCTTTAGGCATGGGGAGGAGCGCCTTCTCTCCTTATCATATATGTATAACAGGCTAAATATCCCCGAAGGGAGAGGACTTTGCTATAAAGCAGGTGTCCTCTGACCTACTCCGCTTGCGCGGGTTATGGTCACCTCGTCAAGGTTATCAGGTGGTTTTGTACGTGAACGACACTGGCTGACTCCCATTTCGTCCTGTTTAATCGTTCACCGCAGGGTTCGGAGCTGGTGAAGCACCCCGAAGTGCCTATGTATTCACCCATAACATAGCCATTGCTGGCTGAGACTGGTAAGCATTGAGGCTATTGAAAGCCCCTGCCTTTAGGCATGGGGATGCTTACCGCGTTGCTTGATCCTTATATGAAGTGGAACGCCCCATAAAAGGTGGCGTTCTCTCTCAATCAGATAATAACCCAAAACTAGTCCGCAGAATTAACGAAAGCCAGCAAGCCCAAATGACGCGCACGTTTGACTTCACGGGCGAGTTCACGTTGGCAACGCGCACAGTTTCCGGTTTGGCGGCGTGGCTTAATCTTGCCAGTTTCGCTCACAAAGCGACGCAAGGCATCTGAATCTTTATAATCGAAACATTTTCCCGATGGGCAATAGCTATTACGACGACGGCGACCCTTGCGATCTCCACCATCACCCCCACCAGAGCGCCCGCGTCCACGTCCGCGTCCGCCACCATCGCCATCATCATCTGATTCTTCTTCTTCAAAATCGAAATCTCTGTCTTTAGCCATAGTATTATCTCCTCAACATGGCAGTTTCATCTAATATAAGGTCATTGCTTGGGCAATAAAATCGCCCTCAAAAGGCATAGCCGCCGTCGTCATCGCCTTCACCATAATCTATTTCTGGGTGATTATTGCGCGGGCTATCGAGCAAAATCATCTCATTGGCGACAACTTCTGTCCTAAAATGTTTTTTGCCACTATCATCTTCCCAACCGCGTGTTTGCAAACGTCCTTCGACATAGACACGGCTACCTTTGTTCAGATGTGTCTTGCAGATTTCTGCCAAATTTGACCACGCGACAATATTAAACCACTCGGTTTCTTCTCGGCGTTCACCTTCGGATGAAGTCCATGTACGGCGAACTGCCACACTAAAGCTAGTGACGGGACGACCACTGGGGGTATAGCGCATTTCTGGCTCGCGCCCCACATGACCAATAATGGTTACTTTATTCAAATCGCGTGTCATGATTGCTCAATCTTTATCAAAACATTTTTTAGACGGTTAGAGATGTTGTGCAGTGACCCAAATTAGTCTGGGCGCACAATCAAATGGCGAAGCACACTATTGGAAAGACGGAAATTGCGGTCGAGTTCATCAATAGCATCGGCATCTATATCGGCATAAAACAAGACATACAAACCTTCACGTTGTCCATTGATTTCATACGCCAATCTGCGTCGACCCCAATGGGTGGTGTCCATTTTTGTGATAACACCTTTGCCGTTGCTTTCAACCCAAGCCTTGACTTGTTCCAAGTTGGCTTTCTGCACGTCTTCGTTGTTATCTACACGCAAAACAGTTGTTATTTCATACGATTTTTTCATAGGATTAAAAATTATCCTTCCCATGGATAAGCCTCATTTGGTCGCAGGTGCGCGTGATGAGGCGGAAAGTAAGGTGATGATGCACCATTGCATCACACTATAAAGCCGATAAATGGTACAGGATTTTAATCACCTCTGCAAGCGTGGATTATTACTGATGACCAGCCGAGAGCTTGCCAAACACAACGCCACCACCATCCAAAACCATGTGATAGACCCCTGATATTCCAGCCGAAAAAAATATAAATCGGCAATGGCATTAATCAGACCCGTCACTAATGCCGCATGATACCCCAGATGAATCGAATCGAGCGCCTCGTCGCGCTTTGCCCTACCCCATGCCACCGCGCCATAGACAAATACACCCATCATCGTGAGCAAAAACAGCGCCAAGCCCACTAGCCCAATTTGATTTGCCATCATTAGATACATATTTGCCACATCGGTATAAATATCAATTTCGGGCGTGCCTGTAAATCCCACCCCAAATACGGGATAACGTGAAATCAGCCGAAGCGAATCTGTCCATTCGCCAATTCGCATTTGGGTAGATAAATCTTGGGCGGTGAATGCTTCCACAAACCGATAGACATAATCTTGTGCCTGTGGCAATAAAAGCGCCCCCACCAAACCAATCACCAATAGAGGCAAATAGCGCCGATACTGTGCCAACCCAATCACACCAAGTCCCGCCACAAATGCCAATACCGATGACCGCGAAAAGGTCAATATCAACGCCACCGATATGATTCCCAACGCCAAAAAGGTCAGCCACCGATATTTGAGGACAGGTCGCTTGGCAAATACCTGTGGGGCAATCAGTACCGCCGCAATCGCCACAATCCCCGCCAACGAATTGGGGTCAATCCATGTGCCAATGGCACGTTCTGGCAACGCGGGATTTTGCTCGATATAGCGAATCACATTCCCTTCTGGATACCCAATCCGACCCAATGCGTTGAGGATGCTATTGGCGGCGGTATCGGGAAGCAAATACAGTCCGATTGCCAACAATGCTTGTAGCGTCACAGCGACCAAAATCACTAACACCAATCGGCGGAGTTGAAGCGAATCGCGCAACATATCCACCAAAATAAAGGTCATACCAATGCTCAGCAATGTTCCCACAAATTGGCGCATTGCCGTGAGGCTAATGGATGAATGACGCAAGCCCAGCGCAAAACTGAATATCAACCACATCATATAGAAGAAGATGAGAAAATGAACGGGTGTAAAATGAAAATCTTGGCGTTGGCGTGTCATCCATTGCACCAAATACACCACTAAAAAAATGCCAATCACCACATCCAACAAAGTGGGTGTAAAGCCAATTTCAAATGGCAATGTGCCAGAGGGGAGCATGAACATCAGCCCCACAATGCTATACAAGGCGGCGTTGATGTTGGTGAGCAAATATAACCCCACCAGCAACCCAAAAATCCCACCGACGGTGATGATGGGACCCGCCACCACCGATAATAACGCCACACCACCCGCCACTATACCGAGTAAAATACCGACTGCGATGGCATAGCGCCGTTCATCCAGATTGCTCACCCAAATTTGTATATCGCTAATTTTTTGCAAGGCGTATGATTCCTCTTATCATCAAAAACATAGTCAACCCCATGCACCCTATCCATGTGATAAGGCTGATAATTGCCCCAAACCGATACGATGCGGGGTCATAGGTCAGTGTGACCACATGCTCACCCGCTTCGATGGGCAGGGCAATCATCGCACCATAGGCACGCAGAGTATCAACACTCACACCATCAATTTCTGCCCGCCACCCAGGATAATCCAGCAATGCCACAGATAACAAGGCATTTTCGGCTGATTCCACACGGATTTCGATGCGTTCTGGCGCATAACGAGTGATTTCTGCCACAGCACTTTCTGGCATATTATGTGACAAGGTGAGCGATGGCATTTCGTCCAGCAAAATCACCGTGCGCGGGTCAAATTCGGGAGTATTCAGGCGGGTGCGTGCCGATTCATCATCTATCACCACTTCATATTGTGTGACCAACATGGCAAAAGGGCGTGGGTCTATGAGCCGATGCAGATTGAGCGTCTTAAAATCGGGATAATCACGCCCAATAAGGTCACTCGGCGCGGGTAATTCTTCGGCATCAGTGAAAATATATTTGACAGCAAAGACTTCCCACACCCGTTCAAATGGTGTCCCCCGTTGGATAATTACATGGGCGCTATCCAAAAATAACGGGCTAATCCCCCGAATATCTTCTAGCTGATAGAGTGACCCACTATTGCCATAGCCATAAATCCCGACTTCCCCGCCGACATACTGACCATCTACCCGAAAAACACCCGTATCCGCTTGTGCTTGTGCGACCAGTGGCGGAATTTGCATAATCGGTTGTTGATTTGGTGGCAAAATCTGATACACCTCTCGGCGGTCAATATTAACAGAAAAGAGTTCAAACACCACAAAAACGGGTAATATCCCCGCCCACAATACAATTTGTTTGGGGTCACGGAGCAATATCACCGCAAACGGGGTGATGACCAACAGGCTAAAAAATGCCGTGTTCATCAGGGTCAATGACCCATCTGGATTATTTATCCATTCGATGAGCGCCAAACCCGCCACCGTCTGGCACGCCGCCCATAACCCACCCACAACAATCCGCGCAGAACGCCAATCCTCTTTATCGGCTATGGCATATAGCATGACCACGCCCAATCCCGCTAAAATGGCGCTGGCGTGCGCGATGACAAAGGCGGCGCGTTCTTGCCCTCTAAAAAAATACAGACCGGGCATAAATTGGAATAGCGCATGGAATAAGCCACTACTCGCCCCAAAACTGAGTCCGAGCGCCAGCAATAACGCCACCAACCAAAACCATCTATCCCGCTCACGTCCCAATAATCCTAATATGGCAAAGGCAAACCCGACCACACCCACATATAACGGCGACCACTGGCTAATCACATGCGGAAAAAAGACTTGTATCACATCATAAAATGGGAAACCATTGCCTTTATCCTCAAAACTGAGTCCAGCGCGAATCGTGCGTGACAAATATTCTACACCTGGGAGTAATTGCACCGCCGTGATGCCAAATGTCACCGCACCCATCAGTCCTATCGCCAAAATCACCTTCTGGAATTTTTTGGACGACTCCCCCGCTACGATACGATACGCCAAAAATCCCGACATCAGATAGGTGGCGAAAAAACTCGTCTGTGGATGCCCCGCCATCCATGATAATCCGAGCGCAAATCCCGCCAACACCAACCATAACCAGCGGATTTTGGCAATGCGTGTGGCTTCTAATATCCCTAATAATCCCAACGGCAACCATACCGCCGCTTCTAAGAGTGCCAATTGCAACGGCGGATAACCGGTCATGTACCCACCATAGCCGATAATCACCGCCGACACAAATGCCCCCGCCCGTGTGCCAAGTTTGTTCATCGTCAGGCGGCGCATAAAGGCATACATCGCCAATGTGACAAATAACACATGGAAGGTCATTTCGATGGCGAGTGCGCCATACGTCCAACCCGCCCCAGAAATACTACTGATGGCGATGGTCATTAGGCGCGGGGGATAAAATACCGCCGCTTGGGTATCGGCAATGAAGGGCAATCCGCCGTTATTATACGGATTCCACAACGGCACTTCACCAGATGCCCACCGTTCATATTGATACGCACCAAACGTCACAAATTGGTCAGAAAAATCACCTTCAACCAGCGACACCTGATTTTCTGCTACAGGGGTATAAATACGCCAAAAGAAAACCCACCATAAGAGGATGAGCGCCAAAATCACTAGGATGTCACCCTTATGGGTCAGCCAAAATCGTCTCATCTGCGCCCCTCCAAAATGTGGGCAAAAAATGCCTCATGGTCGGCAATGATGGTCGCCCAATCGAATTGTTCCGATAATTTCAGCGCCCCTTCTTTCAGATGACCACGCAGGCGCTCATTGCGATAGAGTTGCAACAGCTTGTGTGAAATATGAAAATAATTCGGCGCTTTGGGGTCTAAGGTGAATGGCGAGACCAATATCATATTTTCGCCATCTTTGAAAAATTGGATATGCACTTGTGGCTGAGTGGTGATAATCGCGCAACCCCGATGAATCGCCGCCAACAGGCTACTACGCCGATACGATGACCCATCCCGAAACGGCAAACACACCACATCAGAGGCATCCAAATAGGCATTGACCTCACTGCTATCCACAAAACCCGTCCATATGATGGCATCGCCCAAATTCAGTTGGGTGATAAGTGCGTCAATTTTTTGCGAATAGTCGGCATTGGTGGGGTCACTAGAGCCAGTTTTCCCCCCAATCATCACCAATTTGAACGGATAGCCAGTAGCACGGAGATAGGCTAAATCTTCTAATAAAATTTCGACACCCTTGCTATGGTTGATGAACCCAAAATGTGCCACAAGGAAATCGGTCTCATCTGCACCCGCTTTTTTACGCCATGCGGTGCGGTCATAATCGGCGGGTAAATCGGCTGTGACAAGGTTACCCAGTGGGATGAGAGTGCTATGGGGATGCTCATGGAGTTCCAGATAATCTTCGTGGTTGGTGAGGATAATCCCCACCGAGCGATTTGCCAAATGACGCACAATCATTGGGCGTAATGCCCCTGCTTTGGGGAACAAATAGGGGAAGAGCAAATCGTGAAAGGTCGTCACCACAGGCACGCGCACCATCTGGGGCAAAATGTGAATAAATGGCGACATACCATAGGCGGCAGTCTCAAACTGAAGGCTAATCATATCCAGTTGATGTGCCTTAGCCCATTTTTGAATCGCCTTTATCGCACCCCAGCGCCATTTTTTGACGGTATTGGTGAGATGAATGGCGGGATTTGCCTCTTGTGATTTTTCTGATGTGAATAAAAATACACTATGTCCACGCGCCACCAATTCGTGCGCCACAATTTTTGTATAGTCGCCCACACCGCCTTGCATGGGGGGATATTCGCCTGTGATAATGCCAATCCGCATAATAGTTATGACACTTTCAACCCTGAGCGCAACACCTGCCAATAAACCGTGATGCGTTCTCGGCGCATGGTGCGTTTGCTCCCCAATAAGGCTTTAATTCCCTCTACCATAATCTGCCAAGTGTAGTTTAGCAACAGGAAAATTCGCAATAACAAAGCAAATCCCGCGCCATGAAATTTTTTATAATAACGGAGTTTGCTCTCCTGAAAATGAATATGCTTGCGTGCGCCCGCTTGGTCGGTGCTTTTTCCGCCATGATGAACCATTTTCGATGTCCCCAAATAAGTGACACCCCACCCCGCCAGCTTTGCCCGTTTGCACCAATCGAGTTCTTCCCAAAACATGACATAGCCCTCGTCTAACCCGCCAATTTGGTCATAGACCTCATGCCGAGCCATCAGCGCCGAGCCTTGCACCCAATCCACCGCGCCTAAAACATCATCTGCCATATCGCGGACATAGTAACGGTCTAAAATATGGCGTGGGGCAATTCCTTCTAGCCATGTGCTTTCAAAGAATGCTGTGCCAATTGTGGGAAACCGTCTGCGCGTGGATTGATGGGTCATATCCGTATTGAGCGTATGCGGACCAACGATGCCCACAGTGGGATTTTCGTCTAAATAAGCGACCATCTGACCAATCGTATCTCCCAGAATAATCGTATCGGGATTCAGTAAAAACACATGCCGTCCATGCGCCACCGCCAACCCGATATTATTCCCCCGCGTAAAACCGACATTATCGGTTTGTGCCATCAACATGACCTGCGGAAATTTCGATTGAATGACCTGCACCGTATCATCACTGCTGGCAGAATCTACAACAATTACTTCAAGGGATAAATTAGGCGTGGTGTCATACACACTTTGCAGACAGTCTTGGAGCAATTGTGCCACATTCCAACTGACGATGATAATCGAAACATCAGGCTGTGAAGGATTGGTCATCAAATGAGTCCTTAAAACTACTTTTTACACTCTCAAAACAGCATTTTACCAACAGTTTACGATTAGTGTGAGATTTGATTACATTTGAGCGCCATAGTAGAGACATAGACAAATTCAACAACGCATTTAGCGTAGAGGACAAATAAAATGAACAAGAAATTTGTATTCGTAGGTATTTTGTTGGTATTCGTGATGAGCCTGATGGTCGGCGCGGTCAGCGCACAAGGTGGGGATGGTCAAGGTCGCGGTGGCGGACGTGGGGATGGTCAACGTGGCGATGGGATGCGCGATATTATACAAGTCGTTGTGGATGCCACAGGCTTAGATGGCGCACAGATAGCCCAGCAACTCCGTGATGGCGCGACTTTAGCCGATATTATCACCGCCAATGGTGGCAATGTAGATGCGGTCATCGCAGATGCACT
Organism: Anaerolineae bacterium; assembly: GCA_034436595.1. Lineage (GTDB taxonomy): Bacteria > Chloroflexota > Anaerolineae > Aggregatilineales > Phototrophicaceae. Next base: position 46,647 of record DAOTUO010000196.1, read on the forward strand.
CGCAGTCGTCACCGAAAGAACCAATGAAGCTCTTGCCAATGGCAATCTCACTCAAGAACGCGCCGATGAAATTTTGGCAAACGCCGAAACACACATCACCGAAGCCATCAATAATCCTATGCCAAATTTAGGGCGCGGTGGGGATGGTCAACGTGGCGGTGGAATGCGCGATATTATGCAAATCGTTGTGGATACCACAGGCTTAGATGGCGCAGAAATTTTGCAACAACTGAATGACGGCGCGACTTTAGCAGAGATTATCACTGCCAATGGTGGTGATGTGACCGCCGTGATTGCACAAGCAGTCGCAGTCGTGACCGAAAAAACCAATCAAGCCGTTACCAATGGCAATCTCACCCAAGAACGCGCCGATGAAATTTTGGCAAATGCCGACACACGCATCACCGAAGCCATCAACACAGAAAATCCCATCCGTGCTGGTATCGGCGGACGTGTAGAAGATTTTCGTAACGCTCACCCCAATATAGACCATGTATTTCGTGATGCACTCGAAGAAACAGGGATGACCCGTGCAGAAATTCGCACTCAATTAGAAGGTGGTGCTACCATGCGCCAAATCCTCACTGATGCAAATTTGGATGTTGCCGCCCTCACTGCCGAAACCTTAGCCAATGCCCAAACCCGTTTGGATGAGGCAGTCACCAATAACCGTATCACAGCAGAACAAGCCGCAACCCGTCTGAGCGAATTAGAAGCCCATATCAATGAATTGCTCGATAAGACATTTACACCCCGTATAGAACTCTAATCGCAAATTTCACACACAAGTATCACCAAAAACACCTCGCAATGGGGTGTTTTTGATTTACGCCTGTAGCATCTCTGCACCGCGCTCAACCGCACGGAAATTTTTCTCTAGCAAATTACGCCGATGGGCGGGGATATGCGCCTCTAATGCCCGTTTGAGCGCCTCTATGGGCAAAACGGGATGGTCGCGCAATAATGCACCGAGTAGCACCATATTGGTCAGGCGTTGGTCGCCCAATTCGTAAGCTATATCGGTGGCGGGAATATTGATAAATTCAATATCGGTGCGGTTGCTTGTTTGTGGCACAAGCGATGTATTCACCACCAACCGTCCATTGGGCGCGATGATAGATTCGTATTTGTCGAATGACGGCTTGTTAAAAATCACCCCATTCAGAGGACGTGCGACCATCGGTGAGCCGATAATTTTATCGCTGATGACCACAAAGCAATGTGCTGTGCCACCACGCATTTCTGGTCCATAAGAGGGTATCCATGTCACCTCTAGCCCTTCATCCATCGCGGTATACGCGAGCAATTGCCCCGCAAACATCACCCCTTGTCCGCCAAATCCAGAAAAGACAAATTCTTCTTGCATGATAATTTTCCTCTCATCCTAATTCACGGACAGAATCGGCAATTTTATAATCGCCCAACGGAAAAGCGGGTATCATCGCACTTTCCACCCACCCCATCGCATCAATTGGGGTCATGCCCCAATTGGTTGGGCATGTGGAGAGCAATTCAACCATGCTAAAACCCAAATTTGCCTCTTGCACACGGAGCGCCGTCAAAATCGCTTTTTTTGCTTGGCGAATATGCTTCACATCATGGAGTGAGCGCCTCACCACATACACCGCGCCGTCTATTTGTGACATCAATTCCGATATTTTTAGGGGTGTACCTGTTGTAAGAACATCCCGCCCCAACGGAGATGATGTGGTCTTTTGATTGGGGAGCGATGTGGGTGCCATCTGCCCACCTGTCATGCCATAAATGGCGTTATTAATAAAAATTGTGGTGATTTTTTCGCCTCGCGCCGCCACATGAATAATTTCTGCGATGCCGATGGATGCCAAATCACCATCACCCTGATAGGTAATCACGGTATTCTGTGGCGAAACGCGCTTGATACCCGTTGCCATCGCAGGGGCGCGTCCATGCGCCGCCTCTACCCCGTCCATATTAAAATAATTATAGGCAAATACCGCACACCCCACAGGCGCGACCAAAATTGTCTTTTCACGCAGACCTAATTCGTCTATGGCTTCTGCCAATAGCCGATGCGCGATGCTATGTGTGCATCCCGGACAATAATGGGTATGCGTGCAAGCAAGAGCTTCTGGACGATCATAAACGAGTTGCATTTCTTCTATAGGAATAGTCACAGTCGTCATATCATCATCCTCCCTTATGCCAACACGGAACTATAAGCATAGTAACGTTCTATCACACGCAATAATTCATCTGGCATGGGGATATTGCCACCCATCCGCCCATAAAATTCGACAGGCACAACACCATTCACCGCCAAACGAACATCCTCAACCATTTGCCCGGCGTTCATTTCGATGACCAAGCACATATCCACTTGTTCCGCGAGTTCTTTCAGCCGTCTATCTGGAAATGGGTAAATGGTCTGTGGGCGAAATAACCCGACCTTCAAGCCTTTTTCACGCGCCATCTGCACCGCACTCATAGCAATACGACCCGATGTGCCATAGCCTACGACTAATAATTCGGCATCTTCTGTGGCAAATTCATCTGACCGTTGTTCAACTGCACGAATCACACTAAGTTTTTTCTGGATACGGATATTAAAGGCTTCTTCGTCATCGGCGTTCATATAAAGCGATGTGACAACATTTTTATCGCGTCCTTTTGCCCCTGTGACTGACCAGCTAGGGCGTGGTTGGGGATATGGTTGCATGGGGGGCAATTCGGCTGGCTCCATCATTTGCCCAATCTGACCATCCGCCGCTAATATCACCAAATGGCGATATTTCCGCGCCAATTCAAATGCCAATACGGTAAAATCTATCGCTTCTTGTACGGATGCAGGGGCTAAAACGATAGGATGATAATCGCCATGCCCTGCCGATTTTGTCACCTGAAAATAATCGGATTGTGACGGCAAAATATTGCCGAGTCCGGGTCCACCACGCATCACATCAATAATCACACATGGCACATCCGACCCCGCAATATAAGATAATCCCTCTTGCATGAGGCTTACACCCGGGCTAGAGGATGAACTCATCACCTGAACACCCGTACATGCCGCCCCATAGACCATGTTAATCGCCGCCACTTCGCTTTCGGCTTGCAAAAATACCCGCCCCAACTCAACCATCCGCGCCGACATATATTCGAGCAATTCGGTCTGTGGGGTAATGGGATAACCAAAATAGGCTTCACATCCTGCCCGTACAGCCGCTTCTGCCATTGCCACATTACCCTTGAGCATTTCACGCGCCATGAGATGTGATCTCCTTTAATTTATTTTTGCGGGGTTGGGGCACTTCACGATAGACGCTAATACACACATCGGGGCATATCACCGCGCAAATCGCACAACCTGTACAGTGATGGTCGGGGTCTAATAACACGGCGGGGTGATAGCCTTTGGCGTTGAGTGCCTCGCTATCCATCGCTATCACATCTTGGGGGCAAGCCGTTGTACAGAGTTCACACCCCTTACAACGGTCTTGGTCAATAAAAATTGTCCCTTGTGCCATAATGTCATATCCTCACGCTAATAACTTTATTTTGTATACTTAGCATAAAGATTTATCGGCATTATGCACAGTGAGCTATGGCACATTCACCCTGTGCAATGTGTCATAAATTAAAGAGTTTCACCGCGTTTTCGGTGGTATAGCGCCCCATTTCATCCGTTTGGATATTGTGCAAACTAGCCAAACGGTCAACCATAATGGGGATATAGGCGGGTGAATTTCGCTTACCACGATGAGGGATAGGGGTCAAAAATGGTGCATCTGTCTCTACCAAGATGCGGTCTAATGGCGTGGATGATGCCACACGGCGCATCATAGCGGCATTTTTGTAGGTGATGGGCCCCGTAAATCCTAGATAAAAACCGATGGCTAAGGCTCGCTTCGCCAACATCTCATCCCCAGAAAATGAATGTAATACCCCTGCCCGATTTTTGAGCGAGTCGGGCAAATTTTGCGCCCATTTTTCCAGAATGGTCAATGTGTCCTCATCTGCCTCACGGTTATGGATGATGACGGGCAATTCCAGTTCACGCGCTAATGCCAATTGTGCCTCAAATGCGCGGAATTGTTGGGCTTTTGGCGATTTATCCCAGTGATAATCTAACCCAATTTCGCCAATCGAAATGACTTTAGGGTGCGATGCCATTGCGCGGAATTGGGAAATCATATCCTCATGAAAATTGGCGGTGCTATTGGGATGAATCCCCACTGCGGCATACATGCCATCATATTTTTCTGCGAGGGCAATCCCCTCGTGCGCTGTCTGCCTATCCACCGCAGGAATGATTAATCGGCGCACCCCCACCGCGTGCGAATCTGCCCACACTTGGTCGCGGTCTTGGTCATAATCATCAAAATTAAAGTGACAATGGGTATCTATTAAATCCATCAACCACCCTCCCACATACGGGGTTTTAAGCCGAGTTTCTTCATCCACTTTGCACCCTTACTCCCAAAATGCACACGCCATGAACTAAGTTTTTTCACATAATCGGCTTCGCGCAGGGCATCCAGAAAATCTTCTGGGTCATCGGCAAAAGGACGCATGAGCATAGGCGATGTGCCATATTCCACCAGTGTATGCGAATCTGACCCCGCCGTACCGAGTAGGTTGTGCGCCTCTGCAAACCGAATCGCCCGCAGGTTATCTTCCATATACAAGCAACGGGCATTAAAGACCTCTATGGCATCAATTTGGTCTACAATGCGGAGCAATTGGTCTTCTTCCCATGCCCCTTTACGCAGACGGTCAAACGGATGCGACACGCTAATCACCGCGCCTTGTTCGCGCAGACGTTTTATCGTCTCTTGGGGAGTCAACCCCTCTGGGATGCTCTCCTTGACAAAATATGCCAAAATTTCGCCTTCGATGGTGAAAATTTCTTCACCCACAATGACCAATTCGGGCGCAATTTGCTTTAGTTTGAGCGCACCATCCGCCGTATTATGGTCGGTGATAGCAATGCGTTTGATAGCCCGTTTTTCGCAAATTTGGATGAGTTTGTCAAATTGCGTAATGCAATCGGTTGACCAATGCGTATGGTTATGCAAATCCACGCGCCATGTCTCTGTCATGATAATGCTCCTTCTATGGCTGTTTTTTGGTGATGTTCGGCTTCCATAGTCGCCAATTCTGCCTCTAATTCACCTGTGAATAGGCGCTTGCGATAGATGAACGCCACACCAACCCCCACCAATACCCGAAACCATTTGTGGAAAAATCCCTGTAACAATGCTGCCGCCCCTGCTATCGGGACGGTTAAAATGGGATTTTGTGGAGCAACCACCGCCATGAGCATGGCAAAATTGGTGATTTCGGTCACACCCGCGCCGTTGGGGACAAAACTCAACGCCCCAATTGCCGATGCCACCCCCACAATAAACGCCGTCTGTAAAAATAGCGTGGGGGTCATCTCTAGCCCAAATCCCCATAGGATGATAAAAAAGCCCACCGTGCTAGACATATACACCCCCATGCCCAAAATGGTAACGGGAATCATGTGGCGCAGACTAAATATTTCTCTGCTACTCTCATAAAAATGGACAAACCAGCCATGCAACCGCTTGATAATCGGGGTTTTTGCGAGGATATTCAGGCAAAAATGCGCCAGTGGTTGAATTTGTACCACGATTAACCCAGCTAAAATGATGATGGCAGAGGTGAACACAATCCCGCGGCTGATGTCATAATAATCGCCCAATGGCAAATCTGCCCCACCGATGAGCAATGTCACAGTGAGCGTCACCACCACCGATAACCCATCACCAATGCGTTCCGCCAAGACAATCGGGGCGCTACGGGCAATTGGGACACCCGTTTTCATTTTGAGCAACACGGCTTTGAGCAATTCCGCCACCTTGCCCGGACTCACCGAAAACATGAATGACGAAACAAAGATGATGGCACTATCTTTGCTGCTAATTTTATCGCGTGCGCCCACCACCCCCAGATAATATTGCCATGTCAGAAACCGAAATAAGTTGGCGCTAATTTGGGTGATGGATAGCACCACCAACAACGCTACAGGGAATTTGGCGAGCGCCTCAAATACGCCTTCATCAAACTGCCCGGTGCTATCGAATACGAGTAAAACGAGGATGTATATCACCAAAACGATGAGGACACCCACGATGAGTTGATTGCGATATTTACGCATGACTATCACCTTAAAGGTCTAACCGTCAAACAAGCGTAGGATTGTACCGTCCAAATTGGACTTAAAACAAGCCATAAATCAGTTATACTGGTGCTTGATACGAAAAAGTTGAGAGTAGTGAATTATGACTTTACCAGAAAATAACGAAAATGATGTACTTGATGATGGTTTACAAGCCCCACCGCGTATTTTGTTTTGGGGCTTAATTGCCATGGTATTACTAATATTCGTGGGCATTTTAGCCTCGATTGTCGTGTTCCGAGAGGTATTAACCCCCGGTCAGCAACAACGGGTGGTTGATGCTGTGCCGTTTATGCGGGCATTATTACCACCACAACCCGCCCCAGACAGTGTTTTGCCAACCATCGCTTCGCCCAATGCAACGGCGGCGATGGATTTGCTCAATTTAGAGTTTTCATCCCCCACCGATATGCCCGTGGTAGAAATCACAGAGGCGACAGAAGCCGTATTACCAAACCCGCCAACGGTCATTGAGCCAAGCGCAACCACTCAACCCACAGAGGCACTCCCCACACCCACACCAACCCTATTGCCTCCCACACCAACCCTATTGCCTCCCACACCGACAGAAATGCCAACTGAGCTACCCACACAATCGGCGCAAATCGCAACCGCCACACCCAATGTCGTGCAGTCTCAGCCCCAATTTACACGGGCAATTTCGCATGTGAATGACGGTTTTACATGGAATAGACAAACATGGAATAATTGCGGCGCGACCAATATCACAATGGCGATGTCATATTATGGCTGGGGGCGCTCACAAGCCTTTGCAGAAAGTATGATTAAGCCCGATAGAGAAGATAAAAATGTCAGCCCTGCGGAATTGGTCAATTTTGTGAATAACAACAGTGACCTTCGCGCCCTATACCGTGTTGGGGGAAGTATGAACTTGCTCCGCACCCTAATTTACTATCAATTCCCTGTGGTGATTGAGCGTAGCCATATGTTTCAGGGATACGACTGGCTAGGGCATTATCAAACAATGGTCGGATACGATGACACCCAACGCCAATTCACCATCTATGACAGCTTTTTGGGCGAAAATACCATCGAGACTTATACCGAAGTAGATACCCACTGGCAAGCCTTTAACCGTGTATTTGTTGTGGTCTATGAGCCAGCGCGCGAAGCAGAATTATTTCAGTTATTAGGCGAATTGGCAGACCAAGAACGTGCCGCAGAAGTCGCATTTGAGATTGCCCAAAGTGAAGCCCGTGCCAACCCACAAAATGCCTTTGCATGGTTCAATATGGGCAGTTCACTGGTCACATTAGGGCGCTATCAAGAAGCCAGCGCCGCCTATGACCAAGCCATCAATTTGGGATTGCCATGGCGCATGTTATGGTATCAATTTGGACCCTACCGTGCCTATTATGAAACAGGACGCTATCAGGATGTCCTCACGTATGTCGCCAATGTGCTGTCTACCGATGGGGGGCAATATGTCGAAGAAACCTATTATTGGCAGGGACGCGCCCTACTCGCATTGGGAGAACGCACGCAAGCCATTAGTGCCTTCCGTCGTGCAGTGAGCCAAAATCGCTTTTTTGTGGATGCGCGTCAAGCCCTCACCGAATTAGGAGCATAATATATGAGCGCAGATTCATCGGCAAATACCGCCCGTTCACGGCAACTTGCCCGTTCTACCCTCATTGTGATGATTGCCTTTGGTGTGGCAAAAATTATCAGTTTGGGGCAAACCGTCATCATCGCTAGTGTGTTTGGTGTCGGAGCAGAATGGGATGCGTTTGTCACCGCCAACCGTATCCCCGAATTGATATTTACCCTCATCTCTGGTGGGGCATTGGCTCATGCGTTTGTACCAATATTTAGCGGGTATCTCGCCAAAGGGGATAAAGACGGTGCATGGAAACTCGCTACTAACGTGGTGAATTTGGTGTTTATAACCACCGCCACCGTGAGTTTTATCGTCTTTTTATCCGCAGATTGGCTGGTGGCAAATGTTGCCGCGCCCGGATTTGATGCTCAAACACAAGCCCAAGCCGCAGAACTTATGCGGATTTTACTCATCGGCACGTTGATTTTTTCGGTCAGTGGCTTGGTGATGGGCATTTTGAACAGCCATAATCACTTTTTGCTCCCTGCCCTTGCACCGATTATGTTCGATGTCGGCATCCTCATCGGCGTGGTGTTCCTCATGCCCATTTTTGGTGTGCGCGGCATTGCGATTGGGGCAGTATTAGGTGCGGGGATGCACTTTGGGATACAAGTCCCAGGGTTGATTCACTTTCGTGCCAAGTGGAAACTGCACATTAACCTGCGCGACCCAATATTATGGCGTGTGGTTCGGTTGATGTTGCCCCGTGTGGCAGGGTTGGGTGTGTTTAGCCTCAATTTTTTGGCGATGAACAATATCGCCTCGCGGTTGGGGACAGGCGCGGTAAGCGCGTTGGATTGGGGTTGGCGCTTGATGCAAATCCCACAGACACTCATCGGCACAGCGATGGGAATAGTGATTTTTCCCACACTCGCCGCCTATAGCGAATTGGGCGATGAAAATGGCAAGCGCGGGGCAATGTCTGGCGCATTACGATTTATTTTGGTCGCCAGTATCCCGTCTGCGGTTGGTCTGATTTTTGTCGGCAGACCGATTATAAGCCTGTTGGAGCGTGGCGCATTTGATGCCAGCGCATCGGAGCTGGTCTATACCACTCTCCGCTTTTTCGCGTTGGGGATGATTGCCCATTCGGCGCTGGAAGTGGTCGCACGCAGTTTTTATGCCGATAAAGACACCCTCACCCCGCTATGGGCGGCGCTCATCGGCGCGGGAATTAATTTTGTCGGGGCAATCTATTTCAGCAATGTCGCCTATGCCCAAACATTTGGGATACAAACCACCTTCATCGCCTCGTTTGATTTGCCCTATGCGCTCGATTTTCGGCGTGCGTTTGGCAATCCAAGCGGGTTAGCACTCGCCAATACCATCGCTACTACCGTTGAGGTGGGTATACTCATTCTTGTCCTCCGCAAACGCTGGCATGGGATTCACGAAAATGTCCTCGCGCAATCGGTCATGAAGGCATTATTTGCCAGTTTGGTCATGGCGGCGGTGATTGTCGCGGTCAATTTTGGCTGGAATTTGCTCGGATTAGGCGACCGTGGACTGATATTCACGGTGGCACAAGTCGCCATCGAAGCAGGTATCGGTGCTATCGTGTTTTTTGTGGTGGCATGGATGGTCAAAATGGAAGAACTCCGCTTGTTATTAGGATTATTCAGACGTGGCAAAAAATCTACACCCACAGAGGCAACAATATGATAAAAATTCACTCACTGACATTAGGCATTGCAGGCACAAATTGTTATATCGTGGGCGATACCGATAGCAAGCAAGCTATCGTCATTGACCCCGTAGATGATGCCACCCTCATTCTGAATACCGCCAAAAAATACGCATGGAAAATTAAACTCATCCTCGCCACGCATAGCCATTTTGACCATGTGCTGGCGAGTGCGCCCCTCAAGAAAATGACAGGTGCGCCGTTTTATATTCATCATGAAGGGGCAAAATGGCTCGAAACTGTGCCAGACCAAGGACTGATGTTCACAGGGAAAATCTTCCCAGACCCCGCCATACCCGATAGACTGCTCACCGATGCCCCAGAGACCATCACAATTGGCAAAATTACCCTAGAAACACTCTTTACACCCGGTCATGCGCCCGACCATCTGGCATTTTATCTGCGGAGCGAAAAAACCGTGTTCAGTGGCGATACCCTATTCGCGGGGAGCATTGGTCGCACCGATTTATTTGCAGGTGATTATCCCCTGCTGATAAAATCCATCAAAGAAAAATTATTTCCATTGGGCGATGATACCCGTGTCTTAGCAGGTCACATGGAAGCCACCACCATCGGTCACGAAAAACGCACCAATCCTTATCTGATAGACTGAGAAAAACGACTTTATGACCACATCCACCACAAAAAATCCATCTCGCCTCAAAAAATGGGGTATCAATATCGCCCTAATGGTCTTTAGCATCGCCCTAACCATTGGGGCGATTGGGGTTATATCACCAGAATTATTCAATCGCGCCCTTGCGTTGGTTGTGCCTATAGACACCATCAAATTTTATGTGGGCATGGGTGATTTATTCATCGCCCAACCGAATACCATCGCCCCGCCCAATGATCCAAATGCCGTGTTGGATGAATATGTCCTCGCATGGGATGAAGACGGGTTTCGGTTATCACAAAATCCATCGGATGACTATCGCATATTAGCATTGGGCGATTCGTTCACAGAAGCCCCCAATGTCGGCACACCATGGACGGATATTTTGGCATCACAAAGCGGGTTATCAGTGCGGAATATGGGCTTTAGGGGTTATGGCCCCGTAGAAGAAGCCCTTGTCATGCAAGAATACGAAGCCAATACCACCGCCGATGTCGTTATCATCGCCTTTTTTGAGGGGAACGATATTTCCAACGCACAATCGTATGTATGGCAATATACGCCAGAAAATCCGTATGAATTGCCCCATATCGCCCGCCAAGCCATGCGCGAAGATCCGCGCCAAGTGCTATTATGGACATTTGAAGCCCCACAAGGGGATAATTTTAAATATCCTGTGATGTTGGATATGAACGGCACACCCGCGCCAATGGCATTTTTGGAGGGGTATATTTGGAATAATATCGTCTCTATGGAGGATTTAGAAGCCAGTCGCCCACTCGAAATGACCCGCCAATCATGGCGCGATATTCAAGCAGTGGCGGGAGATGCGTGCGTGATTTTGGCTTATTTACCATCGAAAGAGACGATTTATCTGCCGTATGTAGCCGATGAGACCGCTATGGGGAGCATTTTCGATAACCCGATGCACCTCACCTTATCCGATGTCGGATTTTTGAGCGTGGTAGACGACCCAGACGGGTCTTATGAAAAATGGGCAACACAGCGTATGGTCATCCGCGATACCATCCAAAAATATGCCAATATAGATGGCATCGCCTTTGTGGATTTAACCCCGTATTTTGAGACACGCGCCCAAGCGGGTGATGTGCTATTTTATGTATATGATACCCACCCTAACCAAGCGGGGCATGACCTGATTGGGTCGGTATTGGCAGAAACACTAGCGACAAATCCGTGTCTGGAGGAACAGCCATGAGCTGGTTTAATCAATTTTCGTATCCCATTTTTGCGGTGATAATCCTCATAGGCGCGATTTTGCTCATGCGCCGATTTAAGGTCAAATTACCCGTGATGGGGGGATTAACGATACTCCTCATGGCACTCATATTCGCGCTATATATTGCATTGCGTCCCGGAATTAGCACCGTAAACAGTCCACAAGAGGCGTATGACCTCATCGGCAATGGTCGCCCCACACTGGTCGTATTCCACAGTAATTTTTGTACGGGGTGTTTGGCGATGAACCCCGCTATTATCGCATTAGCAGATGACATCCGCGCTGATTACAACATCGTGCGCGTGGATATTCACACACAGACGGGGCAAATTCTCACACAAGAATTAGGCTTTGATGTAAGCCCAGAATTTGTGCTGTATTCACCCACTGGGGAAGAAATTTGGCGGAGCAATGGCTTGCCCACCAAAAACACCCTGCAAATCGCATTAGGCGAGTCATGACACCGCATATTTTGTTAATATTTTTGGATGGTGTGGGTTTGGGCGATGATAACCCTGGCACCAATCCATTTTCGGCAGGGGATTTTCCGACCTTGCAATCGCTCACCAATGGCTTGCGCTGGACGCGGGATACGAGCATACAATCCACCCCGCGTAGCCTATTCATCCCCACCGATGCCCAAATGGGTGTGGCAGGATTGCCCCAAAGTGGCACAGGACAGGCGACCATTGTCACGGGGCGCAATATCCCCCAATTGATTGGTGAGCATTATGGACCCAAGCCGAATATCGCCACACGGGAATTACTCGATGAAGGAAATTTCTTCAAAGACGTGGTGGCGCATGGCAAAACAACCGCCCTACTCGAAGCCTACCCTCCCCCATGGCATAAAGGCATTAATCGGGGGAAAAATCTGCCATCCAGTTATCAGTATGCGCTCAAATCGGCGGGGATGCGTTTTTTTGATGAATCCGATTTACGCGCTGGTCGTGCCATCAGTGGCGATTGGACGGGCGCGGGCTGGCATAGCCAACTGGGATATACCGATACACCGATTTTAACCCCTTTCGAGGCGGGTGTGAAATTAGCAGAAATTTCCCGTGAGTATGATTTCGCCTTTTTTTCGCATTGGCTGACGGATGTGATTGGGCATCGTGGCACAATTACACAAGCCACCGACTTATTGACCACCTTTGACGGTGTGATGGCGGGGGTGTTATCGGCTTGGGATGATAATGAGGGGGTGGTGATTGTCACCAGCGACCACGGCAATATGGAGGATATTGGCAATCGGCATCACACCGCCAATCGTGTGCCAACGGTGATTATCGGAGACCAGAGGGGTATTTTCGCCGATTTGGATGATTTGGCGGGGATTGTAGGGTGCATGAGGCAGGTTTTGGGAATATCGGTTATACTATAAAAAATAACCGTGAGGATAATTTTAGTATGATAAACGACCCCTCAATTGATATAGACCTTGTGAATGGGTTGCCATTAGAGGATTTTTTGCGTCTGAGCCAAATTCACCCCTTTGAACTCATCAAAGGAAGGCGGATAGATAAAGTGTCTTCGGTATTTATTCACAGCGAAATCATCCAAAAGATTTTTATCCTCCTCTACACCTATCTCACACAACATCAATTGGGGCGGGTGTACCAAGAAACGACCTACACCCTATCCGATACGACTCATCCCAATTGGGTCACAGGCTCACGCATCCCCGATGTGATGGTCTATACCCAAGCCCGATTCGCATCTTATATCGCCAATACGCCCGATTATCAGACCAAACCATTCACCATCGTGCCAGATTTAATCATCGAAGTGCTTTCGCCCAATGATTTATTTTTGGATGTGGAAGCCAAAATCATCAGCGATTTTGATAACGGGGTCAAAGATGTGTGGTTAATCAATCCCATTCATCGCATCGCATGGGCGTATACGGTAGATAACCTTTCACCGCAACGTTTTAACAGTCATGGCGAATTGACCGCGCCCGCCATTTTACCCAATTTTCGGCTGAAATTGTCGGATTTATGGGGGTGAAATACCCCATTTTCACCCCCATAAAATTTCGCCCACTACGTGGGGGGGTAAGGTCAAAAGCAAAAGAAAAAAGGAAGTCAGAATTAAGTAATAAGCATTAAGAATTAAAGACTATAAGAGCGAATGCAACGAAAGCCCCTAACATCGTTCTCGATGACCGGATAGAGCCAGTCGCGGTTGGGCACACGCAAGTCGGTCGTATCGTCATAGCCCCACGAACCGCCCCGCAACACATGGGCGTTGCTATTATCACTAATAATTTCATCATTCTCATCATACGGATAAGGCTGATACAAACTGCTCACCCATTCCCAGACATTACCACTCATATCCATAGCCCCAACCCACGAGGCACCATTCGGACGACTACCAACATTTGCTGTTTGGCTATTGCTGTTGGCACTATACACCACATTATCCGCCACAAAGTCATTTCCCCACGGATA